>JBBSVG010000195.1:0-5818 GCA_038233775.1 Bacteroidota bacterium
GGCAAGGTCGCCTCGCTCACGCCGTCGGTGCTGATTCTGGACGCCGGACTCGCGCTCGCCGTCGAGATCAACCTGCTCCGCTCGATCAAACAGATCGTCCAACCCGACCTGCGGGTGATCCTGACCTACGCCCCCGGCGTTCGCGGATTGGACGCGCTGTTGCCGTACTGCGACGTGCTGTTCCGCAAGCCGTTCGCCCACACCGAGTTGCTCTCGACCGTCGACGGTCTCCTCCGCGTCGCCGCCTGAACCTTATGTCCCGATGAAGCGCGGCGTCCGGCGTTTGCTGTTGCCTGCCACCTCGAGCGCAGTGAAATCGTCGTCGGCCGGGCTGACTCGCACCGCTCGAAACGCCTCCGATCTGTCACCCTGAACGAAGTGAAGGGTCTCACGCCGAGGCATGGGTTCCCCGTGAGATCCTTCGCGTTGCGACCTTCGGCGGCTGCGCCGGCAGGATGACAAAACAGGCCATTGCGGCCGCTTCCCCGCGAAGCGCTATGTCCCTTATTTCCGCACGTTGAGCACGAGCGTCTTCAACTCGCTCATCTCCTCCATCGCGTAGCGGACGCCCTCGCGGCCAAGCCCGGACGCCTTGATCCCGCCGTAGGGATAATTGTCCACCCGCAGCGTCGGGTAGTCGTTGATGATCACGCCGCCGACGTCGAGCGTCTCGTAGGCCCGCCAGATTCGGCGCAGGTCGTGGGTGAACACGCCCGCTTGCAGCCCGTAGGCCGAGGCGTTGATCTGCTCGATCCCGGCCTCGAAGCTCGCCACCGGCGCCAACGTCGCCACCGGACCGAACACCTCGTCGGCCTCGACCTTCATGCTGGCTGTCGTGTGGGTCAGCCATGTCGGCCGGATGACGGCGCCGTCGCGCTCGCCGCCCATCAGCAGCTTCGCCCCGGCGGCGACGGCTTCCTCGATCCACGACACGACCCGGTCGGCGTTGGCCTGATCGATCATCGGTCCGCAGACGACGGCCGGATCGCTCGGGTCGCCGACCTTCAACGAGGCCGTCCGTTCGATCAATTTCGCCTGAAATGCGTCGTAGATCGCCGCCTCGACCAGCACGCGCTGGACCTTGATGCAGACTTGGCCGCTCTGGGCGAAGGCGCCGAGGGCGATCCGCTCGGCGGCCCAGTCGAGATCGGCGTCGGCGCAAACCAGCGCAGCCGCGTTGCCGCCGAGTTCGAGCACGACCCGCTTCTCCCCCGCGACCGCTTTCAAATGCCAGCCGACGGTCGCGCTGCCGGTGAACGACAGCAGCTTCAGGCGCGGATCGGTCGCCAGCTTCTCGGCCGTCGGGATGGCGCAATGGACGACGCTCAGCGCCGCCATCGGCAGGCCGGCGGCGAAGCAGATCTCGGCCAGCGCAAGCGCCGACAGCGGCGACTGCGGCGCCGGTTTCAGCACAACCGGGTTGCCGACGGCGATGGCCGGTCCGAGTTTGTGCGCGACCAGATTGAGCGGAAAATTGAACGGGGCAATCGCGCCTATCGGTCCCATCGGGAAACGGGTCACGAGCGCCGTGTAATCGGCCGTCGCCGCCGACAGGTCGAGCGGCAGGACTTCGCCACCGAACCGGGTCGCTTCCTCAGCCGCCAGCCCGAACGTTGTCACGGCCCGGTCCACCTCGATCCGGCTGAACGCGATGGGCTTGCCCGACTCGGCCGTCATCAGACAGGCCAGCGCCTCGCGCTTCGCCGTCAGCCCGGCGGCGATGGCGAGCAGCACGTCGCGTCGCCGGTAGCGCGGCCACGAGCGCAACTCGGCGAACACCTCGACGGCGGCGGCAATCGCGGCGTCCATCGCGGCCTCGTCGGCGACCGGGAGGTGGGCAACCAGCCGGTTGTCGTAGGGCGAGCGGACTTCCTCGGTCGGAAAATCGGCTCGCCACGCCCCGGCAATCGGCAGCGCGACGGTCGGCACCCCGCCCGAGCGTTCTTCGCGGTTCGACAACAGATCTTCAAACATGGCAATTCTCTAACATGAACGCTGAACGATCCCGGCGACCAACCTCGCACCACCAGCCCGCCTGCACCCTGAACCCAGACAAGTCGTCGCTGGCTGGGATCGCTCGCGCCGCTCGAAACGCCTCTATCTGTCACCGTGAACGCAGTGAAGGGTCTCACGCCGAGGTCAACTGAACGTCGTGCGGGGTTCTCCGTGAGATCCTTCGCTATGCTCAGGATGACGGAAGCAGAAATCGAGATCGGTTCGGCTCAGTCGGCGAGCGAGCGGACGACGAGGGCGGTGTTCTTCGAGCCGAAGCCGACGCAGTTGCACAGCGCGGTGCGAATCTCGGCCGGACGCCCGACGAGCGGGACGTAGTCGAGGTCGCAGGCGGGATCGGGGTTGTCCAGATTGATCGTCGGATGGATGAAACTGTGGCGCATCGAGAGCAGCGTCGCGGCCAGTCCGGCGGCACCCGAGGCGCCCTGCGGGTGTCCGATCAGGCTCTTGGTCGCGGAAAGCGGCGTTTGGTAGGCTTTTTCCTCGCCGAGCGCGAGCTTGACGGCGTTCGTCTCGACGATGTCGTTCAGCGGCGTCGAGGTGCCGTGCAGGTTGACGTAGTCGATCTCGTCGGCCGCGACGCCAGCCTCGTCCATCGCCAGCGTCATCGCTCGGGCCGATTCGCCGCCGTCGCCGCGAAGCGAGACGCGGTGAAACGCATCGCAAGTTGAGCCCGACCCGACGAGTTCGGCCAGGATCGTCGCGCCACGAGCTTCAGCATGATCGAGCGCCTCGAGCACGAAGATCCACGCGCCCTCGCCGAAGACGAATCCTTCGCGGTCGGCGGTGAACGGTCGGCTGGCCGCCCAGGGTCGGTCGTTGAAGTGCGTCGGGACGGCCTTCATCAAGCAGTAACCGGCCAAAATCCCCGGCGTGATGCAGGCGTCGGCGCCGCCGGACAGAACCACGTCGGCGCGGCCGAGTCGGATCGTGTCGGCGGCGTAGGCGAGCGCGTCGGACGACGAGGTGCAGCCGTCGGAGATCGTGTGCGACCGGCCGTGGAGCGCGAACGCGATGCTCAGTTCGCTGGAGAGCATCCCGACGATGGACGACGAGACGGCGTACGGACTCGTGTCCAGAATCCGCCCCTCGAACCAGCGCAGATATTGAATTTCGGCGAACTCGATCCCGCCGCCGGCCGAGCCGATCACCACCGACCACGGGTGCGTTTGGCCGCGCTCGGGTCCGCTGGCGACCTCATCGGCCGTGAGCAGGCCCGACGAGACGAGCGCCTCGCGTGCGGCGGCAATCGTCATCGGGACGACGCGAGGGACGCGGGTCAGGTCGCGGTGGGAGATGAAATCTTCCGGGTGGAAGTCCGGCACGTCGGCGACGACGTGACACGGAATCTCTGGCCTCGGCTCGAAGCTCGTCAGCGCCCGCGTCGCGCTGACGCCGTTGCTGATTCCGTCCCAATAAGCAGCGGTGCCCAATCCGTAGGGCGTGACCATGCCCATGCCGGTGATGACCACCCGGCGCTCGGCCGGACTGGGGGTGCGTCGTGAAGGCATACAACTCCTGAGCAAAAGACTGTATCGTTGGATAACCCCGCCCTGTGCAGGAATGTTGCCGAACGAGCCGACTCCGACGCCGATTTACCGGGGGGCGCCGTGCGGGATCGAGCCGACGAACGACGCGCTGACGCCAGCCGTCACGGTCCGCGTGTCGATGTTGTAGCTGTGACCGGCGCCCAAGACGTGCAGTTTCAGGTTGCTGAAGGCGACCGGTTGGCTGGCCGAGACACCGTGGATCGTGCTGAACCCGATTCCGGCCGCATCGACGATGGTCAGCGTCCCGCGACCGACGATCTCAACATCACCGTTGCCGTCCAAAATGAAGGCAGTGTCCTCGTCCACCCCAAAGCCGAGCATATACGGATTATGCAGCACGGCGGCGATCAAGCGGCCGTAGCGGTCGCGCTCCTGAAAGTGCTGGTCGATGATGACGCGACGGATGAACCCGAGTCCGGGCGACAAGTGAACCGTTGACAGTCGCGGCGCTCTCGCGGCGCGGCCCCGAGCGATCATCACCGTGCTCATCGCACTCGCCCCGGCCGACGTGCCGCCGAGGACGACGCTGCCCTCGGCCAGCCGCTCGTGCAGCAGGGCAATCGCTTGCGTCCCGCCCAACTGGCTCGTCAGTTTGAGCTGGTCGCCGCCGGTGAAGTACACGCCGGTCGCGTCGCCAAGCGCCTCGAGCAGCGACGGCTCGTCGGCATCGCCGTGGTTCATCGGCGCCGCAAGGGTCAAGCGGCTGACGCCCAAATCGCTGAACACCTGTTTGTAGGTCGTCAGCATCGCTTGCGGAATCGACGATGGCGTGGCGATCACGACCAGCCGCGCTTGGCTCCCGCCGGCCGCCTTGACGAAGCGGTTCAGCACCGTCCGGGCCGCCACCTTGTCCTCCGCCCCACCGACGACGAAGATTTTGCCGGGCTTCGGTTGCGCTTGCTCGGGGTTGTCCGTCATCTGCAACACTCCATCAAGTGAACGAAGGGGAAGCCGTCGGCCGGTCGGCAGAGAAACCGAGCACGAGCGCGGCGACGACGGCCAATCCGGCGCCGAAGAGGAACGGGCTGGCCGGTCCGACCCGGTCCCACAGCTCGCCCGCGATCAAACTCGCCGGCAGTGCCAGCAGCCCGACGACCGTGTAATAGACGCCATATGCCGCGCCACGGGCCGTTTTCGGCGCCAGATCGGCGACCATCGCCCGGAGAACGCCCTCGGTCAGTCCGTAGTACAACCCGTACAGTCCGAACGCGGCCCAGCCGTGCCACGGCAACCGCGCCCCGGCGAAGGCCAGATAGGCAACGGCGTAGAGCACGAGGCCGAGCGTGACGACGCGGCGCCGACCAATCCGGTCGCTCCAACTGCCCGCTTTCCACGCCGTCGCCGTATAGATCAGGTTGAACCCGAGCCAGAGCATCGGCAGCCAGCCAACCGGGATGCCGACCGATTGGGCGCGCAGCAGCGGAAACGCATCGGACGAGTTGCCGAGCGTGAACAGCCCGACGACGAGCAGCAGCCGACCGAACCTTTTCTCGCCGAGAATCAACTCGCGCCAACTGACCAGCGGGGCCGCGTTGTCAGTAGAACCTGCCGCTGGTCGCTCGCGCACGGCAAACGCCAGCGCCAGCACCGAGAGCGCGGCCGGGATCGCAGCGAGCGCGAACAGCGTCCGGTAGTGCCCGGTCGTCGGGTGCGCCAGATCGCCGTGCGTCAGCCCAAACAGCACGGCCGTCGCGACGACGGGACCGAGCGCGGCGCCCGCCGTGTCCATCGCCCGGTGCAGCCCGAACACCCGGCCGCGAGTGGTTTCGGTCGCCTCGGCGGCGAGCAGCGCGTCTCGCGGCGCCGAGCGAATCCCCTTGCCGACCCGGTCGAGAAACCGAATCGCGACGACCTGAACCGGCGACGTGACCAGGGCGATCAGCGGCTTGACCAGTCCGCTCAGCCCGTAACCGGCCAGCGTCCAGGTTTTCCGTCCGCCCCGATCCGACAGCCGACCCGACACCAGCCGCACCAGCGCCGACGTGCTTTCGGCGATGCCCTCAATCGCGCCCAATCCGACCGCCGACGCCCCGAGCACGCCGACGAGGAACGCGGGCAGCAGCGGGAAAATCATGTCCGTCGCCAGATCCGTCAGCAGCGAGACGAACCCGAGCGCCCAGACCGTTCGGCTCAGTCCGCCCGGTCCGCTCTTGCCGCCGTCAGCCGCGCCGCGCTCCGTTGTCATATCACGAGGGTTCGTCCTGAAAGAAGGGCGCGGTGGCTCCGTTCATGGATTCTGCGGTAGCGTTCCGCCA
>JBBSVG010000196.1:0-5818 GCA_038233775.1 Bacteroidota bacterium
AGGTCGCCGACATCCCACAATCGCGGCTGCCGGACCGGAACTACGACCGGGCGAAGTTCTACAACGAGCCGAGCATCGTCGTCGCCTCGAGCGGGATGCTGACCGAGCACACGCCCGCCAACCAGATCGCCCAGCGGATCATCGGCGAGCCGAAGAACGGCGTTTTCTTCGTCGGCTACGTCGATTCCGAGACGCCGGGCTACCGGTTGCTGCACTCCGGCATCGGCGAACAGGTCGAACTCGATCCGAAACGTCCGGCCGTGCCGCGCTGGTGCACGATCAACAAGTTCCACTTCTCGTCGCACTCCAACCGGCGCGAGCTGTTGCAGGTCGTGGATCGGTTGAAGCCGAAGAAGGTCATCTTGGTCCACGGCGACCCGCCCGCGAACGCGTGGATGGCCGAGCAGATCCCGCAGCTCTTCCCCGGCACCGAGGTCATCATCCCGGAACAGGGCCAAGTGTACGACCTGTAAACCACACCCCGTTGCACGACGAAGGGCGATTCCGGTCGGTACGGAATCGCCCTTTTGCTTTGTGTCTATCCGGAAAGCGCTGTCATTGCGAGCGGAGGCGAAGCCGGAGCGCGGCAATCCCGTGTCTCGGAGCGCTGCAAATCGGGATTGCTTTGTCTCTTCGATCCTCGCAATGACCGGCTCGGAGGGGTTTTCGGATAGGCTCTTTGTCCATCGCGGGTTATTGTGCTTTCGTCGATTCCGGCGCGGCTGAGGTCTCCGGCGCGGGGAAGATCCGGCCGTTGAACAGCAGGATGAAGCCGACACCGACGACGATGGCGCTGTCGGCGAGGTTGAAGATCGGGAAAGACTCCCAGCCGAAGATCGAACCGGGCCAATCGACGTGGATGAAATCGACCACGCGCCCCTCCAGCAGCGGCATGTGCTGAAACAGCACGCCGTAGAAAAACCGGTCGATCAGGTTGCCCGCCGCGCCGCCGAGGATCATCGCCAGCGGAACGCGGGTCAGCAGCGGCGCCCGGCGCATCCGGTAGATCGCGTACACGAGCGCGACCGTTGCGGCCAGCGAGAACAGCGTCAGCACCGGTTTGAAGCCGAGGTTGACGCCGAAGGCCATCCCCTCGTTCTCGGTGTAGGTCAGCTTCAACCAATCGCCCAACAGCCCAATCGATTGGCCGATGTACATATGGGTCCGCACCCACGCCTTCGTCAGTTGGTCGGCCAGAATGATCGCGGCCGAGATGGCGTAGAGTTGTGCGCTTGTTTTCACGACGTCGGTTCCCGGTTGGGGTCGGCGGCAAGGGCGAGCAGCGCCGGTCCGGTGACGCGCTGAACGGTCCATTCGTCCATCGGGACGGCGCCCATGCGGCGGTAGAAGCGCAGCGCCGGTTCGTTCCAGTCGAGCACCGACCACTCCAGCCGACCGTAGCCGCGCTCGACGGCGATCCGGGCCAGATTCCGCAGCAGCCGCTCGCCGATCCCGCCTCCGCGATGCTCGGGCCGGACGAACAGATCTTCGAGGTACAGGCCGGGCTGCGTCAGAAAGGTCGAGTACGAGGTAAACGAGAGCGTGAACCCGACGATCCCGACGCCCGCCATCTCGGCCACCGTGACTTCGGCGACCGGGTGCGCGCCGAACAGGTGCTCGTGGAGCTGCGCGGCCGTCGCATGGCACTCATGGCGCAGCCGCTCGTACTCGGCCAGCGCTTGGATCAGCTCGATCAGCGTTGGCACGTCGGCTGGAACGGCGGGGCGGAGGGTTGGGGTCATGCTCGGGGCGCCGGTCGAGAGGTTGTCCCGACCGGCAGATCGGTTCAGGCTTTCGGTTTGGCGACTCGGGCCGCCGGACCGCCGTGGCTGGCGCACTCGTTCCGGCCCCGGTCGTTGCCGTATTCCTTGACCCACGTGCAGACTTGGGCGTGCGGCACCGCTTCCAGCCGACCCTTGTCGAGCAGCGCGGTGCAGACGGTGCAGGCGCCGTAGGTGCCCGCCTCGACCCGCTCCAGCGCCCGCTCCAGGTAGGTCAAAAACTTGTTTTCTCGCTGCGCGAAGAGGAACGTCTTCTCCCGCTCCATCGCGTCGGTGCCCTGATCGGCCATGTGCAGCGAGTAGGTCGAGTTGTCCGTGTCGTACTCGCCAGCCGCCTTGTCCACCATCTGCTCGCGCAGGTTGTCGAGATCTTCGACGATCTCGGTTTTCCGCTCAAGGATCAGCTTACGAAAATGATCCAGCTCGGCCTCGCTGAAGCGCTCTCCGCTCGGCTGCGGGGCGGTCGGCTGCTTGCCTTCGGTCTGCTCGGACATCCGAACCTCGTTTCTATGGATAAACCCCGAAACTGCTGGGGATTGGGTGAGCTATTTCTGCCGCCCTCAAGCGCGACGGAGCGTGATCTGAACCGGGTGATGCTCGATTTCCCACGTGTGCCGGTGCGACTCAGGCGTCTGGTCGGCGGGGTGGGCGGCGTGGCCGTTGGTCGGCGCGAGTTGCGGCAACAGCGACTCGGCCAGCGTCTCGCCGCAGATGTACGCGGCGGCCGACTGGACAGCCTCCAACAGCTCGGCGCTCGGCGAACCGTATTGAATCCGAATCCGGTCGGTGACGGCGAACCCGGCCTCCTTCCGCATCGTCTGGACGCGGTTGACGAACTCTCGGGCCAGCCCTTCGCGGACCAGTTCCGGCGTCAGTTCCGTGTCGAGCGCGACCGTCAGGCCGCCGTCGGAGGCGACCAGCCAGCCAGCGATGTCCTCGCTCAGGATCTCCAGATCGCCGCGCTCGACGGTGATCGGCTGCCCGTCCAGCTCGACCGAAAGGGTGCCGTCGGACTCCAACTCGCGCAGTTCTGCGGCCGTCAACGCCTTGATCCGCTCGGCGACCTGCGGCGTTTGCTTGCCGAACCGCTTGCCCAGAATCTTGAAGTTCGGCTTCGCGCTCCGATGTACGACCGCCTCGTCGCCGACGACCGCCTCGAGCGACTTGACGTTGACCTCGCGCAGGATCAGCTCGCGCATCGCCTCCAGATCGCCAGCGCTGACCTCGGCCGAGAGCGGGACGAGCAAGCGTTTCAGCGGCTTGCGAACCTTTAAGCTGGCCCGCTGCCGCAGCGACCGGGTCAGTTCGACGATCCGCTCGGCCGTCCGCATCTGCCCGATCAGCGCCGCATCTCGCTGCGTGTCGTCAACGGTCGGGAAGTCGCTTAGATGGACGCCCGCTTCGTCGTCGGTCAGTCGGCGGTAGAGGATATCCGAGATAAACGGCGCGATGGGCGCCATCAGTTTCACGACCGTGACCAAACAAGTGAACAGCGTTTGGTAGGCCGAGAGCCGGTCGGTCGGGTCGTCGTTCTTCCAGAACCGGGTCCGGTTGAGCCGAACGTACCAGTTGGACAAGCCATCGACGGTGAATTGCTGGATCGCGCGGCCCGCCCGCATCGGATCGTACCGGTCGAGATGGCCCGTCACCTCGGCCGTCAACTCGGCCAGCGAGGCGAGCGCCCAGCGGTCGATCAGCGGCCGATCCGCCAGCGCAATTTGCGGCGCCGTCGCGTCGAACCCGTCGATGTTGGCGTAGAGCGCGAAGAAGCTGTACGTGTTGACGAGCGTGCCCAGAAAGCGCCGCTGGACCTCGGCGACGCCGTCGAGGTCGAAGTTCGTCGGCCGCCACGGCGGCGAGGCAGTCATCATGTACCAACGGGTCGCGTCGGCGCCGTATTGCTCGATCACAGCGGCCGGATCGACCGTGTTGCCCAGCCGCTTCGACATCTTCTTGCCCGCTTTGTCGAGCACCAGATCGTTCGAGACGACGTTGCGGTAGGCTGGGCTGTCGAACAACCCGACGCCGATGGCGTGCAGCGTGTAGAACCAGCCGCGCGTCTGGTCGATCCCTTCCGCGATGAAGTCGGCCGGAAACGCGGCGGCGAACTCGGCCGCGCCGGTGGCGGGGTAGCCGTGCTGAGCGAACGGCATCGCGCCCGAGTCGAACCAGACATCGAGCACTTCCGGCGTGCGGCGCAGCGTGCCCGCGCACTTGGGGCACGGCGCCGTGATCTCATCGACGAACGGCTTGTGCAGGTCGATCCCGTCCGCGACCGTGTCGCCGCCCAACGCGTGCAGTTCGGCCAGCGAACCGACGACCTCGACGTGGTCGCACCCATCGCAGCGCCAGAACGGCAGCGGCGTGCCCCAGTAGCGGGTTCGGCTGATCGCCCAATCCTTGTTCTCCGCCAGCCAGTTGCCGAACCGGCCGGTGCCGACTTCGGGCGGGAACCAGTTGATCTCGCGGTTCACCTCGACCATCCGCTCGGCGTAGCGCGTCGTCGCGATGTACCACGACTCGAACGCGTAGTAGATCAGCGGCGTCTCGCAGCGCCAGCAATGCGGGTACGGGTGCAGGTACGGCTCGCTCCGGTAGAGCTTCCCGGCCCGCTCCAACTCGTGGACGATGTGCGGATCGGCCGACTTGAAGAACTGTCCGGCGAACGCGGGCACTTGGTCGGTGAAGCGGCCAGCGCGGTCGATGGGCTGGAGCACCGGCAGACCGTAGCGCTTGCCGGTCTGATAATCATCCTCACCGAAGGCGGGCGCCATGTGGACGATGCCGGAGCCGTCCTCGGTCGTGACAAACGCGCCCGGCAACACGGTTAAGGCGGCGAGGCCTGGACCCGTTTCGAGCGGCAGCGCGTCGAAGAACCGCTCGTAGCGCGTCCCGACCAACTCGGCACCGGTCATCCGGCGGACGATCTCGGCCGACTCGTCGCCGAGCACCGATAGACGCGCTTCGGATAGAATCAGCCGCTGGCCTTTGGTTTCGACCTCGACATACGACACGTCGGGGTTGACGGCGAGCGCGGTGTTCGAGATCAGCGTCCACGGCGTCGTCGTCCAGACCAGAAAACTCACGCCCGGTCGGTCGATCAGCGGCGCCTTGACATAGACGGACGGGTCGCGGACTTCTTTATAGACGCCCGGCTGGCCGAGTTCATGCGACGACAGCGGCGTGCCGCAGCGGGGACAGTACGGTTGGATCTTGTGGCCGAGGTAGAGCAAGCCCTTCTCGTGGAACTGCTTCAGCGCCCACCAGACCGACTCGATGTACGGGTTCGTGCAGGTCACATACGCATCGGCGAAATCGACCCAGTAGCCCATCCGCTCGGTCATCGCCTCCCACACGTCCTTGTAGGCGAAGACCGATTCCCGACACAGCGCGTTGAACTTCGCCACGCCGAACGCCTCAATCTCCGCCTTGCCGGTGAAGCCAAGTTGCTTCTCGACGGCAATCTCGACCGGCAGCCCGTGCGTGTCCCAGCCCGCCTTGCGCGGGACGTAACAGCCGCGCATCGTTTGGTAGCGGCAGAACAGATCCTTGATCGTCCGGGCCAAGACGTGATGAATGCCCGGCTTGCCGTTGGCTGTCGGCGGCCCTTCATAGAAGGTGAAGCGTGGTCCGTCGGCCCGGTGGGCGAGCGACTTCGCCAGCGCACCTTCCTCGCGCCAGCGGCGCAACAGCTCGCCCTCCAGCGCCGGGTAGTCGGGCGAGGCGGTCAACTCGGGAAAACGGGTCATCAGGCGGTTGGTCGCGGTGAAAAGACGGCCCCCGTCGCCGACCGAACAGGCCGGAAGCAACGGGGGAAACAGGCTCGGTCGGCAACGCGGATGGATTCAGCGCAGGGCGACCGGGGTGCGGCGCAAGCCGCCGTCTGGCAAGATGAGCACCAGCATCTGCAACCGGGCAGTGTTCGACCAGACCAAATCGTGCAGCGCCACGGTCGTGTCGAGCGGTGCGTCGGTTTGGTTGCGAATCCGGTCGCCCGACGACGTACGGCCCACCCCGGCCGCATCGTCGCCCGCCCG
>JBBSVG010000197.1:0-5807 GCA_038233775.1 Bacteroidota bacterium
AGGCCCATCGAGCCCTCGCGCACCTCGACGGTGGGGAAGTTGCCGCACAGCGGGTAGCTCTCGGTGAGCCCGTAGTAGTCGAGCACCGTGTGCCCGTACTGGTCGCGAAACCAGCGGATCACCTCGGGGTTGAGCGGCTCGCCGGCCGAGCACGGGTTGCGCAGCTGCGGCAGCGGGAACCGCCGTGGCTACTGCCTTCCGTCGGCGCCACCAGAGCAGCCCGACCGAGATCAGGAGGATCGACAGCCAGAGGGTCGTGGCGTAGACCGCTCCGTAGTAAAGCCCCTGCCCGAGCCCGATCTTGTAGAGCACCTGACCGACACTGTCCGCAGCCGTGGTGCGGACGTACTGCACCTGCGTCGTATCGGTGGTGAGGTACGGGTAGTGTCCATTCCATGCTTGGAGCAGCGCGGGTCGGATCATCGCAGGATCGGATCAGTCGTGGCAGAGGACTGTCGGGGACGCCGTGGCGTCGCTCATCGACAGGATCGGTCGGAGCGGTATATCGCCACAGCGCCTCTCGGGCTGGTCGCCTCGGTCGTGTACTCGTAGCAGGAGCCGAGCAAGCTTCCCGGCTGCTCGGAAAACCCCAGCCGGATCCGGTGCCCCACCGTGTCCCCCACCCCCAGCGGGTAGAGCAACGTCTGCGTTCCTTCGCCGATGACGATGTCGTCGTTGAAGACCGTCACCCTGGTCTTGATCGTCGCCACCTCCACCTGACCCGAATTCCGGTAGACCAGATCGATGGCCGAGGCCGTCACGGTCTGATCATAGCCCGGCCCCCGCCGCGCGACCCGGACGATCTCGATCTCGGGCGGTTCGTCCTCGCCTGAAACCGGATTGCTCTTCTTGCACGACTGAAAGCCGAGGCCGAGGGTGCCAGCCACCAGCACCGGCATCCAGATGCTTCCCCGGCAGCAGGCGGATCTGATTTGCATCAAAATAGGTGATCTCCTGCCTTTGATGAGGTGGCGGTTGTCGTCAGCGGACGTGGACAGAGCATTCAGCCGAGTCGTCCGCTGGACAGTCGTATAGAGGGCATACCGAATATTTCGGTATAGAGTATGGAGGGGTGTTGACCAACCCTGACGACCCCGGCGCTTGCTCATGTCATACCGAGTATTTCGGTATAAATGCAAGATAGGGAACGTCCAGTTGTAAATCAACCCTCTCCCACCCCATGCTCGATCAGCTGACCCATATACCGATCCGCCGCAGCGCAGCAACCGCCCTGTTACGGGTATCAATCGGGCTGTTGCTGTTGCTGCGGCTGTGCCCGGATGCGGCCGCCCAGATGTTCACCCCGATGCAAAATGTGCTGCACCTGGGCGGTGTCGCCTTTGATCAAGTCAATGGTATCACCACCACGCCGGACGGGAACATCTACCTCACCGGCACATTCATGGGCGACGGGGCGCAGATGGGGTTCAGTTTCAACCCCTTTCTGTTTCCTGTCACGGCCGACGACTGGAACCGGGACATTCCGCCCAGACCAGGGGTGGTCGATACGACGGCTCTCCCGTTCGACACCTACCAGCGCGCCGCCTTCATCGCCCAGTACAATCCGCTCGGGCTGCTCACCCGGCTGGTGACGATTGGGTGCCTGGACGGTGCCGAGGGAACCGGGATCGTCGTGACGACCAACGCCTGCACCGGTGAGGCGATCATCTACGCCACGGGCTACTACAACGGGCCGGTGAGGGTGGACGTCAACGGGCAGCGCAACTACTGGTACCCGGACGGGACGGTCGATAAAGGGGTCGATGGACCGAAATCCCCCTACCTCCTGCAGATCCTGCCCGATGGGCAGATCTGGGCGCGTTTCTCAATCAAGGGCGACACGGACGACCCGAGCATGAAGGGGCTGGGGCTCTCGCTCCGTCCCGGCTTGCCCCTGCCGTGCGACAACCCGCTGTCACGGGTCGATTTCAACAAGCTCTATGTCTACGGGGATTATCAGGATTACGCCGGCTTCGTGGCGAAGTTCGACAACACCTCGCCGCTGAACAGAGCGTGGACGAAAGGGCTGGGCAAGATCAAGGGGCTGGGGCAGGACGACCACGGCGAGACGGCCGAGGGCGAGTTCTATCAGTACGGGATCAAGGTCAACTCTGCCGCGCCGGGCTACAACGACAGCGGCGCCCCGAAGGTCTTCGTTACGGGCACGGTCGTCGGCGAGCAGCCGCTGACCCAGAGATCGGGCGCGAGCGATCTGCACCGGGTCTCCGGCGGCGAGAAGGGCGCGCAGTGGGTCGCCGAGATCGATGATGCCGACAGCGATGTGGGCTGGTACCGGCAACTGTTCGCCGACTACCCCAGCTCCCCCTTCTGGACCCAGCTCGAGATCGACACCGACAAACGCCTGCTCAAAGACACGCTGATCGCGCCTCAGCCGGGGCAGACCGTCATGGATCTCGGTCGCGGCTACCGGCTCGAACTTTCCGCTGCCCCTCAGTTCGCCTCTGGGAAGCTCATCAGCTATGACGACGGCGGACTCACCGTCGGTGGGGATTATGCCGGGGATCTGGTGGACCGGACGAGCTTCCGCTCCCTGTCGGGCACCCCGTTCTCCGGCGCCTATGTGGCGCGCTACACGAAGCGGGGCGACATCGTCTGGATGCGGACGATTCAGGGCGGCAGCCAACTCTCCCCCGCCCGCCGCGACAGCAGCGAGGGGCATTTTGCCGATTACTCGCAGGATCCGGGCATCACGCTCGGTGCCCTCGCCGCAGGTGCGAGCACCAACCCGACCGATCTGTCGCCCCGGCTGTTCATCACCGGACAGGTGCACGGGTTCAACACGAACAGCGGGTTCGGTGGGGACGCTTTTGCGGTGCCGTTCGACGGTGAACCCAATGGCGACGTGTTCAGCGCCGCGTTCCGTCGGGACGGCTCTCCTGTCTGGGATTACATCCTGTCCGGTGGCTCGATCACCCGACCCACTCGGGGGCTCGACCGGCAGGACGAGGCGCACGCCGTCCATCTGTATGAAAACGGGCTGGTCCCCTATTCACCCTATCAGGGGCTCTACATCGGCGGCTCGTTCGACAGCCTGTCCGCATTCAATTTCGGCCCTGTCCAGCACGCCACGCCAGGCGTGCCGGGGATGTCGATCCGGCTGCGGAAGTACGAGGACACCATCTTCGATCAGGACCCATACGGCCACGTCATCGGCAGCCATGATGTGCGGCTGGCGACGCTCGACACGGTCTACACCCTGAGCCATCAGGACGGCTACCTTCTGCGAGACGATCAGCGCTTCGCCCCACCGCCCGCTGCCCCTGCCTCCGTGGCGGTCACGCTCGACACCACCGCCGCCGATCCGACCGGGGCTGCCTCGACCTGGGTCCGCCTCTCGTTCACGGTGGAGCTGCCGCCCGAACGGGTCTCGGCCGATGGGGGCGCCATCCCGGTGAATCCAGCGACCGGTTTGCCTGAGCAGGCGGTGAGCGGCTACCTCGTCACCCGTCACCCTCGAACCGCTGTCGCAGCGGCTGCCGCCGGGAGGTTGCGCCGCCAGGGATCGATTCGCGAGGCGAGCACCCGGTCGAGCGCGGCTGCAAGCGCGGTTTCGTTGAAGCGGCAGATCGAAGAGGTCGGCTACCTGAGAGCGATGCGGCAGCTGTCAGACACACTGCCCCTGCCTCCGGCCGTGATGCGTTTCCTCGCCCGAGAAGACTCGGTGCACGCGCTTCGACAGGCAGGTTTGCCGGATGCCATCACAGGGGCGGATGAACCGCCCCTGCGGGGACCGACGGCGCCGGAGATGACCCCCCGGCGGACGCTGATGCCGGGCCCCCGGCAAGGGACCCGGTACGCCGTGGGCGATCTCGTCGAGGAGGCCGATCCCCGGACGATGCACGGGCAGCTACAGACCTACGGCGACGGCACCCTGATCGACGCGCAGGTGGTGGCGATCCTGCAGGCCACGACCGCTGACAGCAGCCTCACGGTCATCGACAGCCTTCCCGCAGGGACAACTGCGAGCGACTGGGGGTATCGGGTCTATCTGTTCGTAGGCAACCCGGAGCCGATGATCGTGACCGATACGCTGGTCGCGCCCCATGACTCCGCCGGCGTCGCCCTGCCACCGGTTCTCGGCTCTCACTACATCCTGAATCGTCACACGACCGGCACGACCCCCTACTTCAGCGCCGAACGTCTGGTCGGCTCCGACTCGGACGGTCTCGTCGTCCGCCCGGCAACCCGGCCGGTCCGAAATCGCCTCTACCCGGCGAGTCCGAACCCATTCAACCCGACGACGACGCTCCGCTTCGACCTGATGCGAGCCGATCCGCACGCGGTGGTCTCGATCTACGACATGCTCGGCCGGCTCGTCAAGCGGCTTGATACGGCGGCTGTGGCCGGTCCAAACCAGATTCGCTTCGACGGCTCCGGGTTTTCCTCGGGCGTCTACATCTACCGGATCACCAGTGGCCCGTTCACCGCCTCTCGTCGCTTCACCCTCTTGAAATAGGTCTCGCGGCCGGGTTCATCCTGATTCGGCCGCATCCGGCTGGCGGAGGCGAGCATCGCCCGAAGCAAGCATTGCCCCGATGATCTCGCGCTGCTCTTTGCTTCGGTTAGGATTATACCGAATTATTCGGTATAATTGTGCCGTACCGAAAATATCGGTATAACGACAGATGAGCAGATCGGGTAACGGGTGTCGATCCACGGACGCACGAACGGTCCACGACCCATTGGGTCGGATGGGTCGCGCAGAGAACCGAACCGTTCGTTTTTCGGCAGAGCGCTCCGGCCGCGAGGGTGGGCCGACTGCGTCCTGCTCGGTGGGGTGTCGTGCTTCGGCTTTTTCCTCGGGACGACCCTGCTCGACATTCGCTACATGGGCAGCGTCAGTATGCCGATGGGCTTCTACCACATGCGGTGGAAACCCGTACAGGCGAGCGATCCGCAGGGATATCAGGCGTTTCTGCGTGCCTTGCATCCTGGGGTGCTGGTCGGCTTTCGCCCCCCGAAGGTGGCCGATGCGTTGGCCGTGAGCCGGGGCTACAGCTATGAGTACGAGGTGATCGTCAAGCCGATCCGGGCGGTGGCCGGTGACTCGATCACAGCCGATACGTCGGGCATCACGATCTACCATTTTAGCCGATTCGGTGTCGGTCCGACACCGAACAACCGACTTGTGCCACCGACGGTGTCTCCGCAGTCGAACAGCCGAATCCTGGCGAAAGATAGCCGAGGTCGCTCGATGCCGGTCCACCGTTACCCGTACCGGATCGGTCCCGACAGCGTGCTTGTGCTCTCAGCTTACCATCCCAGATCGTTCGATGGTCGGTACTACGGGCCGATCTCGATGGACGATGTGCAGGGCATCGCCACGGCTCTATGGGTGCGCCGTTGAACCGCGAGGCGCCGAGTCGCTTATGACCGACCAGCAGGAGGCGACCTACGTCGAGATGCTTCGGCGGATTCTGCCCGCCGGGATGCTCGCGGCCTTCCAAGACCCGGATGTGACGGAGATCTACAAGAACCCGCACGAGTCGGTGCTCCGTCTCGATCATCGGGTTCAGGGACGCATCATCAGCGGGATCCCGATGGGGGCGGAAGCCACCGAGAAGGCGCTGAACGCCATCGCCAGCTTCAACGGCGTCACGCTCGATGAGAGGACCGCCTCACTGCAAGGGACGATGCCGAAGATGCTCTTCAACCGGGCCAGGGTGCAGGGCTTCATCCCGCCGGCCGTGCTCGCCCCGGCATTCAACCTCCGGAAGCACTCGAGTGTGGTGATCCCGCTCGGTCGGTATCTGGCAAAGGGTCAACTCTCCCAGGGGCACCACGAC
>JBBSVG010000198.1:0-5793 GCA_038233775.1 Bacteroidota bacterium
CTGTTGCTGTCGGCTTGGGCGAGGGCGAAGCGGGTGTCCGGGATGTCGTCGGTGCCGAAGCGGAGGAACGTCGCGCCCAAGCTGTTCTGCGAACCGACCGGCATTGCACCCGTGACGGCGTTGTGGCTGGTCGCGCCGCCGAACTGCGAGACGTACATCCCGCCGATCTGCGGATAGGTGATCTGCGATAGCCCGGCCGGGTTCCAGTAGCCCGCCGTCGCGTCGCGGACGATGGCGACGGCGCTGCCGCCCATCCCAAGCGGCCGAGCGCCGATCCCGAGCGCGGTGTACTCGAGCGCGTACTTGCTCTGCGACACCTGCGCGCTCGCTTGGTCGGCGCCAAGCACGCCCATCAGCACCGCGACCGCCGTCCACCCGCTGCGGAGACGCATATCCAACCCCTCTTCGTGTGACGAACCCATCCGAGCCGTGCTGAAAGAGCAAGCATCGCGCCCGCTCAGTCAGCGAATCGGTAGGCCAGCAACTTGGCGATCAGTTGGGCGGCGACGAACGGCGAGCGAATCTCGCCTTCTTTCGGCGCCAGCTCGACCACGTCGAAGCCGACCAGTTCGCGCTCGGCGCAGACCCGGCGGAGAAACCGCAGCGTCTCGTACCAGCCCGGACCGCCCGGCACCGGCGTGCCCACATCCGGCAACACCGACGGATCGAAATAGTCGCAGTCGAAGGTCAGATAGACCTGCGGACCGAGCGCGTCGATGGCAGCCTGCATCCAGCCGCCGCCGCCGCGATACGGTTCGAGGAACATCTCGTGGGCGTAGATCGTCTTGATCGTCGGGCTGGAGCGAATGATCTCGGCTTCTTCTCTCGCCTGCGCCCGAATTCCAACCTGAACCAGATTCGGCGCCACCTCGGCGGCGCGCGCAAGGGCCGAGGCGTGCGAGAAGCGGTTGCCCTCGTACTCCGGTCGCAGGTCGGAATGCGCGTCGAGGTGCAGGATGCTCAACCCCGGATAGCGGGCAGCGTGAGCGCGAATCGGGCCGACCGAAACCGTGTGCTCGGCGCCGAGCGTGACGACGAACTTGTCGTCGGCCAGTGCTGCGGCGACGGCTTGCTCGATCTTGTCAACCGCCCGCTCGTCCACCTCGTCATCACCGAACGTGAGCGGCGGCAGGGTCGCGATCCCGACCGCGAAGCCGACCTCGGCGTCCATCTCCTCATCGTAGAACTCGACAAAGCGGCTCGCCTCGACCATCGCTGCCGGTCCCCGGTCCGATCCGGCCAGATACGACGACGTGTGCTCGTACGGCGCTTGGATCACGACCACTCGGGCCGAGTCGTAGCGGCTGTGCTCGGCAGGCAGGCCGAGGAAGTTGTCCTCGGGCGGCAGGACGGAAACGGCCATGATGTCCTCGTGATGTTCGATTGGGGAGAAAGCGGCGGTCCGGTGCTCAACGCCGAGCGACCGCGTCGGGTGCCCCTGACAGACGGCACGAGCGGGTTTTCGTGTTTGACAACGTCCGGCCGAATGGCTAACTTGAGTCCCGATGGAAGCGCTTTACTGACGACTGGCTTCCGACCCTTTCCCGAGTTTGCGGAGTTGCCTTTGTCCGCCCCCGCCGTCGATCCGCTGTACCTCTCCGCCGTCAATAAAATCGGTGTTTACACCTCTGGCGGCGATGCGCCTGGGATGAACGCCTGCATCCGCGCCGTCGTCCGCAGCGCCGCGTACTTTGGGATTGAGGTCGTCGGCATCCGCCGGGGCTACGCCGGGATGATCGCCGGCGATTTCACCGATATGACGCCGTCGTCGGTGAGCAACATCGTCCAGCGCGGCGGGACGATCCTGAAGACGGCCCGGTCGGACGAGTTTCGCACGCCCGAGGGACGCGAGAAAGCCGCCGCGAATCTGAAGGCGGCCGGGATCGACGGACTGGTTGCCATCGGCGGCGACGGGACGTTTCGCGGCGGCGTGGCGCTGCACCGCGAGCACGAGATTCCGGTCGTCGGTTGCCCCGGCACCATCGACAACGATCTCTACGGGACCGATTACACCATTGGCTACGACACGGCCGTCAACACGGCGCTGGAGATGATCGACAAGATCCGCGACACGGCCGACGCCCACGACCGGCTGTTCTTCGTCGAGGTCATGGGTCGCGATGCCGGGTTCATCGCGCTCGATACCGGGATCGGCTCGGGCGCGGAAGCGATCCTGATTCCCGAGCTGAAGACGAGCATGGTCACACTGCTCGAGACGCTCGACCGGGGCAAGCGGCGGAACAAGACGTCGTCGTTGATCATCGTCGCCGAGGGCGAGGAGGAGGGGGGCGCGTTTCGGGTGGCCGAGCAGATCAAGAACGAATTGGGCTACGAATACCGCGTCGTTGTGCTCGGCCACGTCCAGCGCGGCGGGGCACCGTCGGCTCGCGACCGGGTGCTGGCCTCACGGCTCGGCCACGGCGCCGTCGAGGCGCTGCGCGAAGGACACACGAACGTCATGATCGGCGTGACCCACAACCGCGTCGTGCTGACGCCGATGTCGCAGACGTGGAAGCACACCAAAGCCATCGACCACTCGATGATCGATCTGGCCGAGATTCTCTCGACCTGAACTGATTCTGAAGCGTGTCGGCAGCGGTTCCGTTCGTGGATTCGACAGGCTCACCACGAACGGAAATCGACCTCAACTGTGGGGGTCACAGCTCGCTGCATCTGGCCTATGCCTATATCACATTCAAACGAGCGGGCCTACCGAGATAGTCTCTTCGCTCTGTGTCTCATTCTCAGGGTGCATTCCACTGCGTAACTCCCAACCTATCTGGGGATGAGCGTAAGTATGACTGAATCCTCCACTCCGGTGCCCTTCAATCCACTAAACCTCAATCGCAAGGTGTCTTTTTTCATCAACGGGTACACTTGCTGATATCGGTAATCTGCTTCCATTTGCTTTGTACTAAAGTCTATATATAATATAGAAGACTCTTGAGGGTTGATTGTCAGCAAGGTGTCCTGAGGAAATTCATCGAGTTTTCCAGACGTGGGCACATCTTCATCAGTGTAGGGCGTATATGCATAAGCCCTACTGGTTTTGTAGCTGAATGTTTTCGAGGCGAGGGTTAGCTTTGATAAGTCTAAATCTAGATCGGAATTGCTCTCATTACGCACCTCAAATCTAAGACTTACAAAAGCCCGAGCACCGAGATACACTACCGCTCTATTGGTGATGGTTTTGAACTTCACCGTCCCTGCATGGGCGGCAAGGTTGAAATAGTCCTGCTCATCAGTATCCCGGAGAGTATAGAGTACAACAGGGCGACCACATGAGGAGATAGCAAGCCATGCCAGGGGAATGAGACACTTACTTAACAAGTCATGACGTCTCATCCTGACCCTCTGCTCAATAGCATGGTGAAAGTGAAGGCACTATGGCATCCGGTCGCAGGGTAGATACTCTGAGGTCGCATGGGGCTGGAGCGACCGACTTCCATTGCACTAACTCAGCTAAGAAATTACTGATTCGGGCGTTGAGCCGTCATGTCTGTGATACCCAAACCTCAACTGACCGACTTTCGGTTCGGCAGGACGCGAAAAAGCCCCGGCTCGGCAAGAGCACGGGGCTTTTTGTTGCATAAAGCCAGTCGCGATCAGGCGGCGACGGCGACGATCACGTCCGTGTCTTCGTCGATCAGTTCGTCGGTTTCCGTCTCCGACTCGTCCTCGTCGTAGGCCGGGATGTAGGCCGGGACCGCCAGCTGCTTCGGCATCTCGCCGTCCACATCGAAGCCGCGATACTTGGCGTAGCTGTAGAGCCGCTCGCGGAGCATCTTCCGACCGCGATGGATGCGGGAGCGGACCGTGCCGACGGGGCAATCGACCATGTTGGCGATCTCCTCGTAGGTGAACCCCTCGATGTCGCAGAGCAGCACCGGCACCTTGAAGATCTCCGGCAGCGCGGCTATGGCGCCGGTCACGTCGTCGTCGAACATCTTGTCGAACATCGACTGCCGCAGGTCTTCCGAGCAGGAGAGCAACTGGTTCGGCGACTCGTTCTCGTCGTAATCGACCCGATCCGGCTCTTTCGTCCCCTTGCGGTACTTGTTGATGAACGTGTTGCGGAGGATGCGAAACAGCCACGCCTTGCAGTTGGTCCCGATCTCGTACTTGTCGGAGAAGCGATAGGCCCGCAGATACGTCTCCTGCACCAGATCCTGTGCGTCGTCGGGATCTTTGGTCATGCTCAGCGCGAAGTTGAAGAGCGCGTCGATGTGCAGCAGCGCTTCCTGGTCGAACGCGGTGCCGAGCGTAAGGTCGGTTGACGTGGTGTTCATCGAGGCTCCTTCTGAGAGTGACGTGAGGTGTTGGGCGGCGTTTTCAGGACCGCTCGGCCGAGAAGCCGGGCGGGAACAGCCGTGCAGCAGGTGATTCACGGATGGTGGGCGAGAGCGTCGGCTCAGGCGGAGAACGACGACCCACACCCGCAGGTCTTGGTCGCGTTCGGGTTGTTGAAGGTGAACCCGCGCCCGTTCAATCCGTCCTGAAAGTCGATCTCCGTCCCGGCCAGATACATCAGGTGACGACGGTCGATATAGATGTCCAGCCCATCAACGGCAAAAACTTCGTCCTGATCCCGCTTCTGATCGAACCCGAGCGCGTAGCTCAGACCCGAGCATCCGCCGCCGGTCACGCCGACCCGAAGGCCGTAGCCGACCGGGACATTCTTCTCGATTAGGATCGTCTTGACTTGCTCGCTGGCCCGCTCGCTGACGTTGATCATCGCTTTCCGTTCTCCACTTTCGTCCTGAGGTTGCTTGTTCCAGAGCCGACCGAATCGGGCTAAATCCGCGCCGGATTCAGGGTTGGAACGTGAGCGCCTCGGGAGCTAAGGTAGAGGGCGGCCAGGCGATTGTCAAGCAGATTCACGGTCGTCATCGTCGGATCGGTGCGGCGGGGGTTCGAGCGGGCAGAGAAGCGGTGTTTGTCAGCGTTGCATCTGCGGAACTGTATTTCAAGCCCGGTGCCAGACGCGAAAACGGCCTAAACAGGGTGGTTTGGGCCGTTTTGAAAAATCGGGAACGAATCGACGTCTTTCAGGTACGCGCGTCGTCTATCAAAAATGCGAGACGCTCACGACATCGCGTTCAGCTCCTGCTCCAGCATCTGTCGCTCGTTGAGCGTGGCGTAGCGACCGCCCGGCAGGGCCACGAGGTCGTCGTGGGTGCCCTGTTCGACGATCCGGCCGTCGTCGAGGACCAAGATTAGGTCGGCTGCGCGGACCGTCGAGACGCGGTGCGAGATCAGGATCGTCGTCCGGCCGGTGCGCTCGGGACCGGTCAGTCGGCTGAGAATCGCGTCCTCGGTTCGGGTATCGACGGCCGAGAGGCTGTCGTCGAGGATCAGGATCGGCGGCTGGCGCAGCACGGCGCGGGCGATGGCGGAGCGCTGTTTCTGTCCGCCCGAGAGCGTGATCCCGCGCTCGCCGAGCGTTGTTTCGAACCCGTCGGGGAAGCCCGAGACATCGTCGGCGAGTTGAGCCACCTCGGCGGCGCGGCGAACGGCGGCGGGGTCGGGCGTATCGACACCGAAGGCGATGTTCCGGGCCAGCGTGTCGGAGAACAGGAACGTGTCCTGCGGAACGACGCCGATCCCGCTGCGGAGCACGTCGAGCGGGATCTCCCTCGCATCGTGACCGTCGATCCGCACGGTGCCTCGGGTCGGATCGTACAACCGCAGCAGCAGGTTCACGAGCGTGCTCTTGCCCGAACCGGTCGCGCCGACGACGGCGAGCGTCCCGCCGACCGGTAACTCGAAGCTAACGCCGGCCAGCGACCACGC
>JBBSVG010000199.1:0-5756 GCA_038233775.1 Bacteroidota bacterium
CGTTGCGCGCGGCGCCCTCGATGGCGTGCTCTGCAACGCGCCGGGCAGTGGCACCGATGTGATCGACCAGTTCGGCCCGGAGCATCTGGCGACCGGCAAGCCCATCGTCTATACCTCGGCCGACAGCGTGTTTCAGATCGCGGCGCACGAGGACATCATCCCGCTCGACCGGTTGCACGAGCTGTGTCGGATCGCCCGTGAGTTGCTCACCGGAGCCGACGCCGTTGGCCGCGTAATCGCCCGCCCGTTCATCGGTGCGCCGGGCGCGTTCGTCCGCACTGCCGGTCGGCGCGATTATTCTCGGCTGCCGGACGCGCCGCTGCTGTCCCAGCGGTTGCAGGAAGCGGGCATCCCGACGGTTGCGCTGGGCAAGATCGACGATCTGTACGCGGGACTCGGGTTCGACCTGAAGCTGCACCACAAGACGAACGCGGAAGGAACCGACCGGCTGATCCGCACAGCGGCCGAGACCGCTCACGGCTTCATCATGGTGAATCTGGTCGATTTCGACACGCTCTACGGCCACCGGGGCGATCCCGTCGGCTTCGCCCGAGCACTCGAAGCGTTCGACGAGCGGCTGCCGGAGCTGCTGGCGACGCTCAAAGGCGACGATCTGCTGATCCTCACGGCCGACCACGGCAACGACCCGACCTTCCCCGGCTCGGACCACACCCGCGAGTGGGTGCCGCTGCTGGTGTATGGCCCGTCGCTGCCCGGCGGGGTCGATCTGGGCGAGCGACAGCAATTCGCCGACGTTGGGGCGACGGTGGCCGAGGCATTCGGCGTCCCGTTTGGTCCGGTGGGCGAGTCCTTTTACGGTGCGTTGCGAGGCACCCCGGCATGATCCTCGGTCGCGTCGTCGGGACGCTGTGGGCCACCCGGAAAGATCCGGGGCTGGTCGGGTTGAAGCTGCTGATCATCCGGCAGATCGGGCTCGATCTCGGGCCGAAGGACGCCTTCGTCATCGCCGCCGATGCGGTCGGCGCTGGCACCGGCGAGGTCGTGCTGGTCGCCACCGGATCGAGCGCGCGGCAGACGGAGATCACCAAAGGCAAACCGGTCGATGCCGTCGTCATGGCGATCATCGACCAGTTGGACGTGCCGACCGAGCCGCCGCCGGCCGAGCGAAGCAAGAGCGCACAACCCGGAAGCGGGAGCACCGCGCCCGAATCGCGGACCGAACCGGCCGCCGCGCCCCGAGCCGCCGACCGGGGTCCGGCTCCGGTTCGCGGGTAGGCTGAAACCTGTCCGCCGGGCAATCCGTCAGGAGGCGAAGGATGCTGCACGCACGGGTGCTCGGCTCGGTCTGGGCAACGGTCAAGGATGCGGCGGTCGAGGGCGAATCGCTCCGACTGATCCAGCCGCTCGACTTTCGCGGCACGCCGCGCGGCACGCCGGTGGCCGCCATCGACGTGGTTGGGGCTCGGGTTGGGGACCGGGTTTTGTACGTCACTTCGAGCGAGGCTGCGCTTGCGGCTCGTGCCGGATCGGGTCCGGTGGATGCGGCCATCGTCGGCCTGATCGAACGGATCGATCTGGCGCGGGATGGCGCAGGCGTTTAATTCACAGAGCGATGGACGCCAGCCCTGTTGGGGGCGCGGCGAAGCAAGAAGGGAGGCAGGGCGTCGTCTATGAGCATGCGGCAACTGAAGATCTCGAAGCAGATCACCAACCGTGAGAGCCAGTCGCTCGACCGGTATTTACAGGAGATCGGCAAGGTCGATCTGCTCACGCCGGACCTTGAGATCTCGCTTGCACAGCGGATCAAGGCGGGTGGGGTGGACGGCGAACGGGCGCTCGAGCGGCTGACCAAGGCCAACCTGCGCTTCGTCGTCTCGGTCGCCAAGCAGTACCAGAACCAGGGCCTCTCGCTCGGCGACCTGATCAACGAGGGGAACCTCGGCTTGATCAAAGCGGCCAAGCGGTTCGACGAGACGCGCGGCTTCAAGTTCATCTCTTACGCCGTTTGGTGGATTCGGCAGTCGATCCTCCAAGCGCTGGCCGAGCAGAGCCGCATTGTCCGGCTGCCGCTCAACCGCGTCGGCGCGCTGAACAAGATCGGCAAGGCGTTCTCGGCGCTGGAGCAGGAGTTCGAGCGCGAGCCGAGCCCGCAGGAGATCGCCGACGAGCTGGACATGTCGCTCTACGAGGTCGCCGACACGTTAAAGATCTCGGGTCGGCACCTGTCAGTCGATGCGCCGTTCGCCCAGGGCGAGGACAACCGGTTGCTTGACGTGCTGCCGAACGACGGCCAGCCGTCGCCGGACTTCGACCTGATCGGCGAGTCGCTGAAGATTGAGGTCGAGCGCGCCCTTGCGACGCTGTCCGAGCGCGAGGCCGAGGTCATCCGGCTCTACTTCGGGCTCAACCGCGAGCACTCGCTGACGCTCGAGGAGATCGGCGAGCGGTTCAACCTGACCCGCGAGCGCGTCCGGCAGATCAAGGAGAAGGCAATCCGTCGCCTGCGCCACGCGACCCGCTCCAAAGCGCTGCGCGGCTACTTGGGCTGACGCATTCCGCCCGTCCTGACCGTATTTTAACCGGGTCCATCGCGCTCTAAGGCGGTGGACCCGGTTTCACGTTGTCCCTTCGGAGGCTTTACCATGACCACGCTGACCGCCCGTCAAGCGCGGGCCAACCTCTCGCGACTGATGGATGAGGCCGCCGAGTCGCACAAGCCCATCGCGATTTCCGGCAAGCGAAGCAGCGCCGTGCTGGTTTCAGCCGAGGACTGGGCTGCGATTCAGGAAACGCTGTTTCTGCTCTCTGTTCCGGGGATGCGGGAATCCATCAAGAGCGGCATGGCCGAACCGGTGGACGCGTGTGTCGGGACGCTCGACTGGTGACCTGGCAACTCGTTTATACGAAACAGGCCCAGAAAGACGCGCAGAAACTCGCGTCGGCCGGACTGAAAGACAAGGCGGTTCGCCTGCTCGATATCCTACAGGTGAACCCATTTCAGAACCCGCCGCCCTATGAAAAACTGGTTGGAGATCTGGCGGTCGCCTCGTGGCTCGCTGGGCTGAGAATCACTGGAACACTGCGTATTTTGATGGGTCCATCGCGCTCTGAGGCGGCGGACCCGTTCGTCATTTCAACCCCTGATTCCCGCCGATATGCTGCCCTCGTCTCGCCGATCCCAACTTGCCCTGCTGCTGATGGTCACTGCCGGACTCTCGGCCTGTGGCAAGGGCGATGACAAGTCCGGCGGGGCGAATGGGTTTCGGCCGGCGCAGGGCGGCAAGTTCTACGGCGGCGTGCACAACATCAACGAGGCGGGCGAGTTGACATCGCTCGATCCGGTGCTGGTCGCCGACGTGGTCAGCACCCACGCGGCCAACCAGATCTACGAGTTGCTCGTCGATCTCGACCAAGCGACGCTTGCGATCACGCCCGAGTGGGCCGAGCGCTACGACGTCTCGCCCGACGGGCTGACCTACACGTTCCATCTGCGCCGCGACGTCACGTTCCACGACGACGCCTGTTTCCCCGGTGGAAAAGGTCGCCGGTTCGTCGCGGCCGATGTGAAGTACTCGTTCGAGCGCGTCTGCAACCCGAAAACGCTGACCAAAGGGTTCGACCTGTTCGCTGGCAAGGTCGTCGGCGCCGATGCGTACTACGACGCGATGAGCAAGGCCGCATCGGCCGACGCCTCGCCGGTGAAGGAAGTCACCGGGTTCAAGGCGCCCAACGACAGCACGTTCCAGATCGCCTTAACCCAACCGTTCGCCCCATTCATCTACGCCGTCGTCGGCTCGGAGATGTACATCGCGCCGCACGAGGCGGTCGAAAAATACGGCCGCGATTTCGGTCGCCACCCGGTCGGCACCGGCGCGTTCCGCTTCGGTTCGTACGCCGAGGGGCAACTGTTGACGCTGGTTCGCAACCCGAGCTACTGGGGGCACGACGAGGCGGGCAACCAACTGCCGCTGCTGGATGAGATCCACATGCACTTCATCGCCGAGAACAAGACGCAGTTGATGGAGCTGCGGAACGGGAATCTGGAGGAGAACTACCGGATCGCGACCGAGTTCCGCGACGAGGTGCTCTCGCCCGACGGCCAAAAATTGCAGGGCGATCTGGCTGGCTACCAACTCCAGCGCGTCCCGTCGATGTACACCCAATATTACGGGCTGCTGACGACCAAACCGCCGTTCAACGACAAGCGGGTGCGGCAGGCGTTCAACTACGCGGTGGATCGGGGCAAGATCGTCAAGTACGTGCTCAAAGGCGAGCCGTACGGTCCGGCCGATCATGGGGTGGTCCCGCCGTCGATGCCCGATTATCCGATTGATTCGGTGCGCGGCTACACGTTCGATCCGGCCAAAGCCAAGCGGCTGCTCGCCGAGGCGGGCTATCCGAACGGCAAGGGTTTCCCCAAAACGACGCTGCTGCTGAACTCCGGCGGCAAGCGAAACGAGGACATGGCCGAGGCGGTCCAAGCGATGATCCGGCAGACGCTCGATGTGCCGGTGGACCTGCAGATCGTCTCGTTTCCGCAACTGCTCGAGACGACTCGGGCCGGGAAGATTCCGTTCTGGCGCGGCGGCTGGGTGGCCGATTACCCTGATCCTGAGACGTTCCTCAACCAGCTCTACGGCAAGCTCGTCCCGACCGATCCGGCGGCCGAGAGCTACCCCAACACAACCCGCTACCACAACCCCACGTTCGACCGGCTCTACGAACAGGCGCTCCATACCGTGGACCGGACCGAGCGGATGCGGCTCTACGCCCGAGCCGAACAGGTCGCCGTCGATGACGCGCCGATGCTGTTCATGCAGTACGAGGAGGATTACCGCATCCTCGCGCCCTACGTCCGCGACTACCCGATCAACGCAATGGACCGCCGCGACCTGAAGACCGTCTGGTTCGATCCGGCCGCGATGAAGTAGGGGCGAACGGACGCTGTCGGCTATCAGCCGTCAGCTTACGGCAAGAAACCGGCAGCGGCGCCGAGCCGGACCTCCGTTCGTGGTGAGCCTGTCGAATCCATCGATTGTGTGCGCAATTTGAAAGTCGAAACTCGGTATTGCTGACCTTGATGCGCTGAATCTGCACGATTATTCGCGTTTGTGAATAGGCTTCCGGCGGCGGAAAATACTTGCCCGGCGGAAGCGCTTGCAGCGTCGTCTGACACGGCTTCCGGCCGACTGTTTGCGCAGCGGCGGCGCACTTCCTCTGTTTATTCGCGCCCCGAGCCGGTCGGTTCGGCGGTGCAGTCCTTTACCCGTCGGCGCCCTGCGGTTCGGCTTCCCGGACCTCGGAGCGGATCGACCTGACCGTGAGAACTCGCCATGCCTGACGTCGTGCTGGCCGGATTGTGTCGGACGCCCATCGGGTCGTTCGATGGCGCATTGAAGGATCTAACCGGGCCGAAGCTCGGCGCCATCGTCGTCAAGGAAGCGCTGAGTCGGGCCGGTGTGGCGCCCGAGGCGGTTGGCGAGGTCATCATGGGCAACGTGCTGACGGCCGGTGAAGGCCAAGCGCCCGCGCGACAGGCGTCGATCTACGCCGGGTTGCCGTACTCGACCGAGTGCCTGACGATCAACAAGGTCTGCGGCTCCGGGATGAAGGCGATCATGCTCGGCGCCCGCGCCATCGAGGCTGGCGACACCGATATCGTCGTCGCTGGCGGATTCGAGTCGATGTCGAACGCCCCGTATTATCTGCCGAAAGCGCGGCAGGGCTACCGGTTGGGCAACGCGCAGGTGATTGACGGGCTGATCCACGACGGGCTGTGGGACCCGTACAACGAC
>JBBSVG010000200.1:0-5730 GCA_038233775.1 Bacteroidota bacterium
GTTCCTCCGCTCCGCCTGCGGCGCCGACGACGCGCTCCGGCTCGAGGTCGAGTCGCTGCTCGCCGCCAACGACGAGGCCGACCGTTTCTTCAACACGCTCGCCGACGGCTTGGCCGCGCATTTGGCCGATGGACTGGCCGACGGGGCGCTCGCTGGGTTGTTTCCTTCCGATGATGACGACGATTTGCCGGAGGGGACGCTCGTCGGGCCGTATCGGATCGTCCGGCCGGTTGGTCACGGCGGGATGGGCACCGTTTATCTGGCCGAGCGGGCCGATGGGCAGTTCGAGCAACGGGTTGCGCTGAAACTCGTCGGCGCGGCTGGCGCGTCGTCGGGTGTGCGGCGGCGGTTTCTGGCCGAGCGGCAGATGCTCGCGCGGCTCGAGCACCCGAACATCGCCCGACTGCTCGACGGCGGCGTGACCGAAGCCGGACAGCCGTTCTTCGCCCTCGAATATGTCGAAGGCGAGCCGATTGACGGGTTCGCCGAGCAACACAAGCTGTCGGTTGATGACCGGTTGGGGCTGATCGAGACGGTCTGCGCCGCCGTGCAGCACGCGCACCGGAACTTGATCGTTCATCGCGACTTAAAGCCGTCGAACATTCTGGTGACGGCCGATGGAACCGTCAAACTGCTCGATTTCGGGATCGCCAAGCTGCTCGAACCGACCGGCGAGACGACCGATCCGGCCGCGCCGCTGACCCTAACGGGCGCCGGACCGATGTCGCCAGCCTACGCCTCGCCCGAGCAGATCAAGGGCGAACCGATCACGACCGCGAGCGACGTGTACGCGCTCGGCGTGCTGATGTACGTCCTGCTGACCGGCCATCACCCGCTGCCGATCTCGGGCCGCTCGAGCCA
This sequence comes from Bacteroidota bacterium, assembly GCA_038233775.1. Taxonomy (GTDB): domain Bacteria; phylum Bacteroidota; class JBBSVG01; order JBBSVG01; family JBBSVG01; genus JBBSVG01. The sequence continues at coordinate 862 of JBBSVG010000200.1, forward strand.
CGAGGTCGCCCGATTGGTCGTCGAGGCCGACCCAACCCGACCGAGCGCGGCCGTCCCGCCGACCAGCGACGAACCCGGCAAGCGGCGCCGACTGCTGCGCGGCGATCTCGACACCATCACGCTGACGGCGCTGCAAAAAGAGCCGACGCGGCGCTACCCGTCGGCCGAGGCGCTGGCGGGCGATATTCACCGCTACCGAACCGGGCTGCCCGTTGCGGCGCACCGCGACTCGACCGGCTACCGGGTCGGCAAGTTCGTCCGGCGACACCGGATCGGCGTCGTCGTGGCGACGCTGGTTGGGCTGATGGTCGTCGGGTTCGCCGTGGCGATGGCGGTTCAGTCGGCCCGACTCGCCCGAGAGCGCGACAAAGCGGCGCGGGTCAGCGGATTCCTCGCCGAACTGCTGCAAGGTTCCGACCCGAGCGAGGCGCTCGGCGATACGGTCACGGCCCGTGAAATTCTGGATCGCGGCGCGGCGCGACTGGAAGCGGAGCGCGATATCGACCCGGAGGTACGAGCGACGCTGATGGCCGTCATGGGCCGGACGTATCAATCGCTCGGCCTGTACGACCGGGCTGGCGGACTGCTCGACACGGCGCTCGCGCTGCGCCGCCAAACCCTCGGCGCCGACGATCCGGCCGTCGGCCAGTCATTATATGATCTCGCCGAACAGCGGTTTACCTCGGGAAACCTTGCCGCTGCCGAATCGCTCTCGACGCTCGGGCTCGAACTGCGCCGCCGTCGGACAGGCGCCGAGAGCAAACCGGTCGCCGAGAGTTTGAACCAACTGGCAACCATCCTCCGAGACGCGAACCGTCCAACCGAGGCCGAGCCGCTGTTCCGCCAAGCCCTTGCGCTGAACCGGCGACTGCTCGGCAACGAGCACAAAGACGTGGCGACCGCGCTGAACCAGCTCGCGATCCTCCGCTACGGTCAGGGCGATCTGGCCGACGCCGCCGGGCTGATGGGCGAGGCGCTCGCCATCCGGCGCAAGACGCTCGGCCCGGATCACCCCGAGACGGCCGAAAGTCTCAACAACCTCGGCTCGCTGCTCCGCGCCCAGGGCAAGTTCGCCGACGCGCTGCCGCTCTACCGGCAGACGCTGGCAATCTACGAGCGCGTCTATGGCCCCGACCACCCGAACACGCTGACCGTCGAGAACAATCGGGGCACGCTGCTGCGCGATCTGGGCCGCTACCCCGAGGCCGACAGCCTGTTCCGCCTCTCGCTCGGCGGGCGACAGAAAGCGCTCGGCGAGCGGCACCCGCTGGTCGCCCAGAGTCTTTATAATCTGGCCCAGTCGCGGCATTTGGCTGGCGATCTGGCCGCCGCTGGTCCGCTCTACGACCGCGCCCTGACGATCCGCCGCGCCGCGCTTCCGGCCGGACATCCCGATATTGCCGTCTCGCTGCTCGGCTCGGGCGAGTGGCTGCTGGACGAGGGTCAGCCGCGCAAAGCCGAACCGCTGCTGCGCGAGGCCGTGTCGATCCGCAAAGCCGCGCTGCCCGAAGGAAACTGGCTGATCGCTTCGGCCGAGAGCGCACTCGGTCGCTGTCTGGGGTTACTCGGCCAATCGGCGGACGCCGAAACGCTGCTGACGGCCGCTTATCCCGTGATCCGCGACGCAAAAGGCGCGACCGATCCGCAGACCGTCCGCGCCCTCAACCGACTCGTCGCCTTCTACACCGCCACCGCCCGCCCCGACTCCGCCGCCCGCTACCGCGCATTGTTACCGCAGTAAGGCAACGTCATAGGAGACAGCGTATTGCCGACGAAAAGCGTCTTCGCTCTTTCACGAATCCTCACTTGCTTCAAAAAGGAATCAGCGGAGATAGACGCGTTTGTGGGCGAGATTCCGCTCCATCGGATCAGGTTGTCGAAGCTGAGGCGGCTCTTCGATATGCCTCCAGATCATCCCATGTACGATTCCTACCTGCTTACCGACCGACAGTTGCCCTACATTCAAGCCCATTGCCCGGTGACGCTCGACATGGATGCGTATGAGTATTTCGTCGAAACCACCCACCGCTGCTCCATCAAAACCTATTTCAAAAAGCTACAGCAGATCAAAACGGCCGAGGCGCAACTTGGCCCAAGCCCCGATTGAGAGCCGTAGATAGGTAGACCGGAAACATGCATGAACACTGGACCACCAACCCTGCCGGTCAGAGCATCTTGACAACCTGCTTTCGAAAAATAATCATGCTCCTTTAAATCACATACGGCGTCAAAAGCACCTCTTCATCGCTCCATTCTGGCATGTAGTGTTAGTCAACAGCAACCGAGTCAGCAATTACGAAAGTACGACCCATATCGTCAACCATTATGTTTTTATTTTTAACAGACCCATCTTCAAGTATATTGAACACAATATACCCCGTAGTGGTATTCGTGTTCGCATAATAGGATCCAACGGAGAGAGGCAGTGGTGGTTTATCCTCGATAAACCCCTCGGGCAGTTTCCCGTATTCAACAGAGTCTAATAGATCAAGATTTGCGTGCAACCCACAATGGATACTCCAAAAACAATCTCTCTCGGTCTCTGTAACGGCTTCCCGATGTGATTGTATCTCCGATAGCGGCATTCCATTCTTAAAAGCGTAGATGGCGAATGAGCATGTCAACGGTCGCCTTGAACTAAAAGCGACTGATTCATCAATATAGAAGATCAGGTGATCGACCGTGGGATTTTCAGACAACTTAATAAACGCAAGGGCAGGACACCCACTAATGCCGATGAGCAATAAGAAGACTAGAGGAAATCTGCTCATCTTTCCAACTGCGGTGACGTTAAAATATTCTTTTATTGCCATTTGATGCACCCCATCCCGCTGTTCACATACCTCGTTTTACCTGACATGCCAATTATATCCATATTTTATTGAAATTCCAAATAAAGATACGTGATGTTGGCTCATGTGTGGTTTGGGTGCTTTGAGGCAATTCCAAAGCACATTCGCCTGAGCACGTCGGCGGTGATTCGCTTAGCGGAGGTCGGAACGCGAGTTCAGCGGCGAGCGATGCGTTCGGGGTGGGCGGCGACGAAGTCGGCCCACGAGTGGGCGCGGCCGGTGGCGGCGGCGCCGGGACCGGGCAGGGTCAGTCGGTTGAGGTGGCAGATGGCGATGGCGAGGCCGTCGGTTTCGTCGAACCGCTCGGGTTCGAGTTGCTCGCCGAGGATCGAGCCGACCATGAACGCGACCCGGCTCTTGTCAGCCGCGCCCGACCCGGTCAGCGCTTGTTTGACTTGGCTCGGGTTGTACTCAGACGTCGGGATCTGGTGGTTGACGGCCGCGAGAATCGCCGCCGCCCGAGCCTGACCGAGTTTTAAGGAGCTATCGACGTTCTTGTGAAAGAATGCCGTCTCGATGGCGAACTCGTCGGGACAATGCTGCTCGATCAGCGCCCAGAGGCCGTCATAAATTGCTTTCAACCGGAGCGGCATCGCGGCGCCGCCGGTCTTGATCACGCCGGACGCCAGCCGAACGAGTTTCTTGCCCTGGCGCTCGACGACGCCATAGCCCGTCACCAGCGAGCCGGGATCGACGCCGAGCACGATCATCAGACAGTTCCTTGCGCTTCTCGTTCAGCCTTCAAACGAGGCCATCGTTTCTTCATCGACATCGAGGTTCGAGTCGACCGACTGCACATCGTCGTTGCTGTCGAGCGCGTCGAGCAGTTTGAGCGCCTGCTCGGCGTCCTTGCCGGTCAGCGAAACCGTGTTCTTGGCGATCATCTTGACCTCGCCTTCCGACGCGATTCCGGCCCCGTCGAGCGCCGTCTTGACCGCTTCGAACGTGGCCGGATCGGTCGTGACGGTGTAGCCGCTCGCGTCGGTGGTCATGTCCTCGGCACCGGCTTCGAGGACGATCTCCATCACGCGCTCCTCGCCCGCCGCGTCGCGCTCGACGAACAGCTCGCCTTTCCGCTCGAACATCCACGCGACCGTTCCGCTTTCGGACAGCGAGCCGCCGTTGCGCGAGAGCAAGTGGCGCAGATCGGCGACGGTCCGGTTGCGGTTGTCGGTCACGCTCTGGATCAAGAGCGCCGTCCCGCCCGGCCCGTAGCCCTCGTAGGTGATCTCCTCGTAGGAGACGCCCTCGAGCTCGCCGGTGCCGCGCATGATCGCCCGCTTCATGTTGTCCGACGGCATGTTCGCCGCTTTGGCCTTTTCAATCGCCAGTCGCAGACGCGCGTTGCCAGCCGGATCGCCGCCGCCTTCTCGGGCCGAGATGGTGATTTCCTTGATGATCCGGGTGAACGTCGCCCCCCGCTTGCCGTCGATGATCGCTTTGGCCCGCTTGATCGTCGACCATTTGCTGTGCCCTGACATTGGCTTCCTCCGTCCTATATCTGCGGAAAGTTCAGCTTGTCCGTTCGGCGGCGCGGAAGTCCCGCACCCGCAGTTGCAGCGAAAACTCGCCGCGATAAGTGTTCTCATCGACCTGATAGGCCAGATCGATAGGTCGGCCGGAGCGAATCTCGCCCGCCCGCTCGCCCAGCCCGAACCCGATGGCGTCCATCGTCGCCGCGCCCTGCCGGACGGTCAGTTTCAGATGCTGCCCGTCGGCGCCGACGGTGCGGACAGCGATGGGCTCGACCGAACCGGCGCGGAAGATCGGACGCAGGTTGTCGGGACCGAACGGGGCGAACTGCTTCAGCACCTTATAAAACTTCAGCGAGACTTCGCCGAGCGGCAGGTCGTCGTCGAGTTCGAGTTCCGGCACCAGATGCTCGGCCGAGAGCCGCGCCTGCGCTTCCGCGAGAAACGCCCGGCGGAAGCGGTCGAGGTTGGCCGGGTCGATGGTCATCCCGGCGGCATACTTGTGTCCACCGAACTGGATCAGATGTTCCCGACAATTCTGCAAC
>JBBSVG010000201.1:0-5671 GCA_038233775.1 Bacteroidota bacterium
ACCAACTGCGTAACTCCTATCCGTATAAGGTTTTTAAATGCAAAATATGCGAATGATATTTAACATATCCATCAAGTGTGACATCGAGTTCACGAGACAGAAACCCATAGAATCCCGGCTCGCCACCCGGAATACCAGATAGGAGTTACGCAGTTCAACTCGAAACAGGCGTTTTTAGCCTGAAAACGAGGTCGCAAAAGTCGCCAAGAGCCCTGAAAGCGGCGTTTTCAAGCTTGCTTTGGCACGTGATCATCTCAACTGCGTAACTCCTACCAGAATAAATGTCAAAGGCATTGAAGACGGTTTCGACGATGACATCTTCCACCGGCCGCGCCCGACTCAACCACTCCGGTTCTTTCATGCGGATTCATCCTGACTATTCAGTTTGAGGAGCGAAGACAGAGCCTTTCATGTCAATCGAAAGCCGACCAGTCCGCGCAGAAAAGGTAGCTCGCGAAGCCCCGGCCGCGTCGTCGGCTTCCAACCAGCGACCGATGGCGCGGGATCGAATGTATAGGCGCGGGATGGCTTCAGAAGCGAACGGTCAGGCCGAGGCCGGTCGGCAGCGGGGTAATGTTCCAACTGGTGCGGGTCGCGTCGGGTTTATCGGCTTCGTGGCGGTAGTGGCGGTCGATGTGGACGACCGTGCGACCGGTCACGGTCCCGATGGCAGCGCCGAGCAAGGTGTCGCCCAACCAGTGCTTGTCATGATAGACCCGGCTCAGCCCGGTCAGCGAAGCCATGCCGTAGAGGCCGACCTTCAGCCACGTCTGGTCGGTTTCGGCGGCGAGCGTGCTGGAGAGCGCGAACGCAGCGGTCGTGTGGCCGCTCGGCAAGGAGTAATGGTCGTTGCCGTGCTCATACGCCCCAGACGGCGGGGCGATGCCGACGAAGGTTCTCGGTCCCCGGTCGGTGTAGGGTCGCGCTCGACCGATCAGCACCTTTAGCGCCGTCGTGGTTAACCCGGCGACGGCGGCCGTCGTCACGATCTCGCGACCGATCCGCTGCCACGCTGGCTTGCCAACGACCCAGCCGCCGACGTAGAGCACGCTGGAGGTGCCGATGATGTAGGCGCCATTGCCGTAGAACCGGGCCGCCGAGGCGACCTTCCGCGCCCCGATATCAGCGCCCTCGCCGGTTGTCCGCCAGCGCTGCGTCTCGCGACGAACCGGCCCGTCGAGCCAGAGCACGGTGCCGGTCAGCACCACTGCGCCGCCGGCGATGCCGAGCCACGTCTGCGGTCGATATTGGTCCACCCGAACGCCCTGCTGGACGGTCACGACACCGTCTCGCAGCCCGGCGTAGATGTCCTGCCCGACCCGTTTCGCCAAGCTCGCCGGTCGCGGTCCCGATGAATCGGCCGCCACCACCTGCGCCCGCGCCGCGCCCGGCACCAGCCCGAGCGCGACGATCCCCCAACCGATCCGCATCTTCATCCGGCCCCGATCCTCTCTTTGATTTCTGCGAACCGGCCGGGTCTGCTCCGACCTCAGATGCCGGTCGCGCCGCGCTGTGACTCGTCGGCCTCGAGCTGTCGACCGAGGCTGCGGGGGTCAAAATACGCCCAAAAGCGGCGAATCTGGTCGCCGTCGGTCTCGATCACGCTGACGCCGTCGTAGCGGAACGGGCGGCCGCCGTCGGCGCCGGTCCCTTCGCTCGTCCACTCGAGCGCCGCCGTGCCATCGCCCGAGATCGTGTTGCGGAAGGTCGAGCGGATCTCGCCAAACGTGTCGCGGTAGATCGTCCAGAACCGGCGCGCGCCGTCGGTGCCGTGGAACGGCTCCGGTTCGAGCACGTTGCCGATCTCAGCCTTGTCCGAGAACAGGGCGACGAGCGGCTCGACATCGCGCCCGGACTCCAGCTTGCCGAGCGCGTCGATGAAGCGTTGGGCCATCTGTTCAGCCATGTCTGGTTCTCCCCGCTTCGTGTAAAGATTCACGCGCACCCCGACACCGCCCTCCGGCGCCGATCGCCCTCCGGCAACACCCGCCCGCCGACCGGTTGTTCCGGGCAAATGAAGCGATCAGCAACGGAGCTGTCAGCTGTCAGCTATCAGCTAACAGCCGTCAGCTCACGGCAAGAGGGCGGCCTTTCCATCGCGACTCGCGACTCGCTCATCGTTCCAATCACCCGAGCGGCTTGATTGGAACCCCTTCCAAGTTATCTTGTCGGCGTTTCCCCCCCCCACGCTGACCGGACCAATCCATGCGCCTCGTTCTGCCGACGCTGCTCTGCCTGATGCTCGCTGCTTGCGGCACCACGACGACCTCGACCCCGCCAGTTCCCGCAACGCCGGCTGTCCCCGCCGCACCGGCGACGGCGTTCAACGCGCCGCCGACTTGGGCGGAGCGGGCGATCTGGTATCAGATCTTCCCCGAACGGTTCCGCAACGGCGATCCGGGCAACGACCCGACGGCAGCCGACATTCGCGGCTCGTGGCCGATGGCCGAACCGAAAGCGTGGCAGATCAAAGCGTGGACAGGCGACTGGTTCGCCGTCGAGCCGTGGGAGAAAGCCAACCTGACCCCGACGACGCCCGGCTTCTACAACCCGGTCCACGGCTACCGGCGCTACGGCGGCGACCTGCAAGGCGTGATCGACAAGCTCGGCTACTTGGCCGACACGCTCGGCGTGACCGCGCTGTACCTGAACCCGGTGTTCCCGTCGCCGTCGCTGCACAAGTACGACGAGGTCAATTACCACCACATCGACCCGACGTTCGGTCCTACCCCGGCCGCCGACCGAGCCGCGTTCGCCGCCGAGAACCCGGTCGATCCCCAAACGTGGACGATGACCGGGGCCGACCGGCTGTTCGTCGACTTCGTCCAGAAAGCGCACGCCAAAGGGTTGAAGGTCATCATCGACGGCGTGTTCAACCACCTGGGGCTGAACTCGTTCGCCTTTCAGGATGTCCGCCGTCGCGGTCAGTCATCGCCCTACGCGACGTGGTTCAAGATCGAGCGGTTCGACGATCCGGTCACACCGGCCGATGAGTTCAAGTACAGCGGTTGGTACGGCGTCGAGACGCTGCCGGAACTGCGCGACACGCCGGGCGCCGATGGCGTGATGGGGACGAACAACGGCAAGGTCGATGACGACGACCTCGACCCCGGCGCGAGGGCGTACATCTTGGCCTCGGTCCGCCGCTGGATGGACCCGAACGGCGACGGCGACCCATCCGACGGGATCGACGGCTGGCGGCTGGACGCGGCCGACATGGTCGGGATGGGCTTCTGGCGCGACTTCCGCAAAACGGTGCGCGGGATCAACCCGAATGCCTACCTGACCGGCGAGGTCTGGTGGCAGGATTGGGGCGCCAACAAGATGTTCAACCCGGCGCCGTGGCTGACCGGCGACACGTTCGACGGCGCGATGAACTACCGCTGGGCCGACGCCGTCCTGCACGCGTTCAACGACTCGGCGAAAGCGATCCCGATGAGCGAACTCGCCCGGCGATTGGCGGCGCTGCGGAGCGAGACGCCGGGCCACGTCGAGTCGCTACAGAACCTGTTCGACTCGCACGACACCGACCGACTGGCGAGCCGCGTCGTCAACCCCGACTACGATTTCGACCACAAGATCACGCCGGGCGACAGTCCGACCTACGACGTGCGCAAGCCGAACGCGGCCGAGTGGGCGAAGGTCCGGCAGTTGGTCGCGCTGCAGTTCACCCAGCCCGGCGCACCGATGATCTACTACGGTGCCGAGGCCGGGATGTGGGGCGGCGACGATCCCGACGAGCGCAAGCCGATGCTCTGGCGCGAGTTCACCTACGCCGACGAGACCGCGCACCCGCTGCCCGGCCACACCCGTCCGCGAGACGCGAACCGATTCGACCCGTCGCTGTTTTCCTGGTATCGGCAGATGATCGCCCTGCGGAAGCGCCACCCGGCGTTGCAGACCGGCCGGATCGAGGTCATGCTGACCGACGACGCGCGCAAGCTGTACGGCTTCCGCCGCGAGAACGGAAGCGAGACGGTGCTGTGCCTGTTCAACGGCAGCGACAAGCCGCAGCCCGTCCAGATCCCGACAGATGGCGTCTATCAGGATGAGCTGAACGGGCTGACGAGGGCGCCCGGTGGCGGGTCGATGCTCCCGGCCCGAGGCGTGGCGGTGCTGGTGCGGGAGTAACCGGGCGGCTACTCGACCTTCTGCGTCTGGATGCCGTCGATCTCGAAGAAATTCCGCAGTTGCGGCAGGACGATCTCGGGACGCTCCTCCAGCGGACAATGGCCGGCCATCGGCACGTCGAGTCGGCGAACAGTGGTGAGCGCGGCGGCGTAGGCGGCAACCGACGACTCGCCGATCCAGTCGGACATCACGGTAATGAGCAACGGCGGCGCGGTGATCTTGGGAAGGCTCGGGCGGAGGTCGTAGTCGGCGCCGAGAGCCGTCGCCATCGTCCGGGCGACGGCCGACTCGCCGGTCCGGGCGGTCAGTCGCGTGGCGAGCATCGGGTTGAACAGATCGACCGCAAGCCCGTCACGGAGCGAGTCGGTCAGCGCCAAGTTGGCCGTCGGCTGCACCTTGAACCGCGCCTTGCGGGCAATGAGCGCTTGCTGCCACCCGGCGCCGGTCGCCGGCCACGGCGAGACGAGCACCAGCTTATCGACCGGGTGCAGCGCGGCGTAGCGGGCGGCGACGAGGCCGCCATAGCCGCAGCCGACGAGCCGCATCCCGTGCTCGCCCATCGCCAGTTGATCGGCCAGCGCGGCCAGATCCGCCACCAGACTGTCCAGCCGATAGCTCGCGACCGTCGGTGCCGTCACCGGTTCGCCGGTTGACCAGGTCGGCGCGACGCCTTTCGGCGTGATGAGGACGACTTGCAGATCGGGCGCCATCCGGTTGAGGATCGGCGTCAGGTACTCGGGACGCAGGCCCGGCCCGTCGCAGAGCACGACGGCGACCGGTTTGCGCGATTCCTCATTCTTCTTCAGCACCTGCCGACCGACGATCTCGACGCCGTAGCGCGCCCCGCCGGGGACGGTCAAAATCTGCCGATCCGCCAGCCGCGCCACCCGGTCGGATGCCGATTGCGCCCGGCGCCCGACGCTCAGGCTGACCCGGTGCGATTGGGCCGCCGCCGTCGCGCTCCAACCGCACAGCAGCACCCCGATGAACAGTCCAATCCGACGCATCGCAACCTCCTTGCGGGCGCGGTTTATCAGCCGCGCATGGTGTGAACGAACGTTTGCGTGACGATTCGGGGCCGGGTGATCGCGGTCCCGACGACGACGGCGTGAGCGCCCAAATCGAGCGCCCGACGCGCCTCGGCCGGGGTCCAGATCCGCCCCTCGGCGACGAGTTTGACCGTTGTCCCGGCCAGTTCTCGGGCCAGCCCCTCGATCAGCGCCCAGTCCGGTCCGTCGTGATCGACGTCGGCGCTCTGCGGCGTGTAGCCCGAGAGCGTCGTCCCGACGATGAGTGCCCCGGCCTCGGCGGCCATGACGCCCTCGCTCAGCGTGGCGATGTCGGCCATGAACGGGACGTCGGGGTGCTCGGAGCGCAGGTCGCGCAGCAGATCGACGGCCGCCTGCCCGTCGGGTCGCAGCCGACCCGTCACGTCGAGCGCGACGATGTCGGTTCCGGCGGCGAGCAGCCCGGCGACGGCGGCGCGGTCGGGTGTGATGAGCACGCTGCCGTCACCGTAGCTCGCTTTGGTCAACCCGAT
>JBBSVG010000202.1:0-5661 GCA_038233775.1 Bacteroidota bacterium
CGACGCGCTTGGTGTAGGCTTTCCAGCCGCCCAGAAAGTCGCGCGACGTGCCGCTGACGAACGCGGCCATGCGAGGCGAATTGAGCTGCGCGGCCAGCTTGTCCAGATCGCCGTCGGCTTTGATAAAATAGCCCGAATAGACCGTCGCCGACGGGTTGCGGCAGACGACGAACGTCGGGGTTTTCGCCATCGGCGAAAAGACGATCTTCTCGCCGAAGCTCGTTTCCAGCCCCTGACTGCGGCCAAACGCGAACCACGCGACCGGATTCGGCTTGCCGTCGTCGCGGGCATCGAGCCGGTCGCGGCAGGCGGTGAGGTAAGCGTGGCCGAGCGGAAACCGGTCGCGCAGTTCAACTTCGGTCAGGATGCGCGGCCGACCGGCGGTGGCGGTTGTGTACGGGAAAACGATCCAGCGGTCGGCGGCGCATGGGCGGTCGAGTTGCAGCTTCGAGCCTTTGATCGCCGGCCGGACGAGGCCGCGCTCCAGTTCTACAGTCCGACCGAGGTGCTTCGACCGGACCGTCACCGTTTCGCCCGACTCGGCGACCGGGTGAACGATAAACACCGGATCGGCCAACGTCGCGAGGCCGACGTGGACGCGGGCAAGCTGGTTCAGCGGCCGGGTCGGGCCGGTCGGCGGTTGGGTCTCGGGTCCGAAGCGCCAGACCCGCGCCCCGGCGAGCAGGTCGGTTTCGATCTGCCGAACCACCGGACCATCACCCGAGGCGTCCTCGTAGCGGAACCGACTTTCCGGCGTGCGGCCGAGGACGGTGATCGCGGTGTAGGTCGTCGCGTCGGGGAAGATTTGTCGGGCGCCGAAGTTGACGACGGCGCGGAGCAGGCGGTCGGCGACGAGCCGTTGGCGCAGCGCGCGGCCGGTTTCCGTGTAAAAAAAGGTGTTCGGCGTGACGAACGCGCAGACGCCGTCGTCCGTCAGCAACCCGAGGGCGAGTTCGAAAAAGGCGATGTAGAGGTCGGTCGAGCCGCTTCGGCAGAGCGCGAACCGCAAGCGAACCAGCTGCCGGTCAGAGTCGGATAAATGCTGAATCCGCACATACGGCGGGTTGCCGACGATCCACGCGAACCGCGACGACCCGAGCGCTTCGAGCGCGTTCCGCTGATCGAGCCGCCAATCGATGACGAGCGGCGACACGAGTTCGTCGAGCGCGGCGCGGCACGACGCGAGCGCCGCGCCGTCGATGTCCCAACCGTGGACCTGCGCCAGCGCGTCGGGCAAGTGCTCGGGCGGTGTGGCGGCGATCAGGCGGCGGACGATCTCGGTCAGGAACCGCCCGTCGCCGCAGGCCGGGTCGAGCACGCTGCGGCCGACGATGGCCGGACCCGTGTACCCAGCCGCGTCGAGCGTGCGGCGGACCAGGTCGGGCGGCGTGTAGATCTGCCCAGCGAGCTTCTCGCGGGTGTACGTTCGGGTCCGCGACGCCATGCCGGTCTAAACGATAAACTGGCTGTTGCGCATGATCTGCAGGTCGTCGAACCAGACGTCGAAGTCGCGGCCGACGACGTCGATGTGGGTGGTGCTCGACCAATCGGCGCCGGTGTGCGAGCCGTAGGGATCGCCGAACGCGACGTGCATTCCCGGTATTTTCTCGTCCTGCAACATGTTGCCGATGATCTGATGCACCGCCGTGTTGATCCCGATGGCGAACTCCCCGACGCGGTCCGACATGGCGTCGGTGTGGGTATAATCCCAGAAATCGCGCATCAATTGGGGATTGTTCAAGCAGGCGACGTGGCGGATGCGGCTGTTCTCGATCTCGACCGTAATCGGCGTGTGCCGCAGGTCGCCGTACTTCTCGGCCAAGTAATCGCCGATCACGCCGTCGATGACATAGACGCCATCGACCCGAGCCGGACAGGTCAGCACCTCGCCGCCGGGCAGGTTGCCCCACTTGTCGCGCGAGATGATCCCGCTCGTCTTCAGCCACTTGTAATCGGGGTTGAACGTCGCCCGCAGGTCGGTTCCACCGGCGGCTTTGGCGGTGATGATCCGCGTCTGCTTCGCCAGTTCGAGAATCTGCTTGCCGATCCCGTCGATCTTGAGGAAGTCGGCCCGCATCCCCTCGACCATGATCTGCGGCGTGATGTTGACCATGTGCGCGTACATCAGCCGCCCGGCGTTGACCACGTCCATCACCTGCTTGCGCGAGCCGATCTCGCCTTTCTTCGACTGGATCGTGTAGATCCCAACCTGACTCGTCGCCAAGTGATCGAGAATCGGCTGCGGCATCCGGGTCATCGGCCGCGTCGTGTAGTCCTCGACGACGAACACCGTGCTCGGCGCACCGATCCGGCGGACCTCGGCGTGGAGCGCGGCGGCGATCCCGACCGTTTCCTCGTCGCACATGATCGTGACGGGCTGATCCGGTTCGATCCGCAGACAAACGGTGACGGCGTTGCGGGCGCCCTCGGTGAACTCGGGGTTGTAGGCCATCCGGTCGAAATCCCGGTTGGCGAGCGTGGCAGGAGCCGACATGGTGCGTGCGGTTTTGAGGTCAAAAATCCCCAACCCGACGAGTCATCGTCGCCGGATCGGGGAGCCAGAAAAGAAGGTCAGTCGTCGTAGTCGTCCGACGACCCGGCGAGCGTGACCGGCAGGATCGCCCCGGCGTTCTCGCCGAGATCGAGTCCGCGATGCGTCTCGTGAACGATGTAATCGACGACGGTTTTCAGGTCGTTCGACTGTTTGTAGACCTCGAGCTGACGGTCGGCGCCCGAGCCGTGCTCCAGAATCCACTCGATGTGCTTTAATTCGTCGCGCGATCCCAAATCATCGACCACATCATCGACAAACGCGAGTAACTCGTAGATCAGGTCGCGGGTCGGGACTTCGGTCATCTTGCCCAAATCGAGCAACTTCCCGTCGATCCCGTATCGAATCGCCCGCCACTTATTCTCCATGATCAGGTCACGACGGTAACGGCGCCAGCCTAAGTTCCGCGCCCGGAGCGAGTACAGCTTGGCGACGAGCGCTTGGATCAGCGCGGCTACGGCAATCGTCTCGTCCACCCGCATCGGTAGGTCGCAGACGCGAACCTCGAGCGTGTTGAAGAAGGCGTGCGGCCGGACGTCCCACCAGATTTTCTTGCCGTTGTCCAAACAGTTCGTCTTGATCAGCAGGTTGACGAACCCCTCGAACTCGGCCCACGACGAGAACTCGTCGGGGATGTTCGTCCGGGGAAACTTGTCGAACACCTTTGACCGGTACGACTTCAGCCCGGTGTTGCGCCCGATCCAGAACGGCGAGTTCGACGTGAGAGCCAGCAGATGCGGCAGAAAGTAGCGCATCTCGTTGACAATCTGGATCAGAATGTCCTTGTCGTCGATCCCGACGTGGACGTGCAGCCCGAAGATGAGGTTGCTTCGGGCGACGATCTGCAGGTCCTCGATGATGTTCTTGTAACGCGGGTTCGGCGTGATGAGCTGGTCTTTCCAGTGCGAAAAGGGGTGCGTGCTCGCGGCGGCGATCCGCAGATCCTTCGAGATCGCCAGCCGCGCCAGTTCCGAACGGAGCGCCGTTACCTCACGGCGCGCCTGCTGGATATCTTGACAGATGCCCGTCCCGGCCTCAACGACCGACTGGTGCATCTCTTCCTTGATGAACTCCCGCAGGAGCATCCCTTGGTCGTCCATGATCATCTGAATGTGGCTCCGCAGCTCGCGGGTGGCCCGGTCGACGATCTGGAATTCCTCTTCGATGCCGAGTGTGAACGTCGGTTGCATATGCACCTCAGGAGGATGAAAATGGCGATTCTCAGGCGCCCTTCGGCTTGCGGACCGGGGCGCGGCGCTTCTTGACCTCGGCCACGACATCGTCCACCACGTCGCTGACGGCGTCCGAGACGGCATCGAACATCGGCTGAACGGCGTCGGCCATCGCATCGGCGGCACCGGTTACGCCTTTGCCCTTCGCCCCGGCGCGGACCTTTTTCGCGGCGTCAACGACCGAATCGACCGCCGCCGAGGCCGCCGCACCGACCGACCCATACGGGTGCAGATACGACTCGAACGGGGTCGGATAGACCGGCCGTTGGTGGCTCTGCGCCTTCTCGATGGCGAACCGGGCGACGGCGTCGAGCACCCAATCGAAGTTCTCCTGCCCGATGGAGAAATGGTCGCAGTCCGGCGCCGGGTTCATGAAGTCGATGGCGTACGGAATCCCGTCGCGGACGGCGAACTCGACCGTGTTCAGGTCGTAGCCGAGCACGTTGCACAGCTTCAGCACGTCGCCGCGCAACCGCTCGGCCAACTCGGGCGAACTCGGCTCGGGGTTGCCCTTGACGTAGCGCTCGTGGAACGGGGCGCCCGGATCGTAGCGCATCAGCTTGACCTCGCGCCGACCGATCCCGTAGCAGCGGTAGTACTCGGTGAAGTCGATGTTCTCCTGCAACATCATCACCAGCGTCCCGGTCGAGTCGTACTGCCGGAAGAAGTCCTCGGCCGAGTGGACTTTCGACACGTCGCGCCAGCCGCCGCCGTCGTACGGCTTCAAGAAGGCCGGGAAGCCGATGTGGCCGAAGATCTCGTCCCACTTGAGCGGGAATTCGAGGTTCCGCATCGACTGGTCGGAGGTGCGCGGCGGGTGCGCCTTCGACGGCAGCAGCACCGTTCGGGGCACCGCCACACCGACCTTTTCCGCCAGACAGTTGTTGAAGAACTTGTCGTCGGCGCTCCACCAGAACGGGTTGTTGATCACATACGTCCCGTAGAGCGCGGCCGTCTTTAAGTACGCCCGGTAGAACGGGATCTCGTGCGAGATCCGGTCGATGATGACCGCGTAGCCCGACGGCGTCGATTGCCGCACGGCGCCCAACTGAACCGCCTCGGCCGTCACGCCGTCGATGTTCATGCTGTTGATCCGCTCGACGAGCGCCGGCGGGAAAGTGTTCTCCTGGCCGTACAGAATGCCGATCTTTTTCATGTCGTTCGGGTCTGGGGTGAAAGGAAACCGTCAGGGCACCGTTATCGGTCGGGAATAGCCGTAGTAACCGAGCGATCCATCGTTCAACCGCGCGGCGACGCGAAACGTGTACTTGCCGGGTCCGGTGATGGGCAGATCGACTGAGACGGCGCCTTTGCTCAACTCGGTCGCCACCACAAACGGCTCCTCGTTCCGGTTCCGCTCGACGACAACCGCGACCGTCCACGTGCTCAGGTTCTGCCAGGCAACGTGGACCGTGGCACTGTCGCGAACCGTCGCGCTCACCGACGGCGGCGGCATACTGGTCACATAGGGCGTGCTATAGCGATAGACGCCAAGAGACTGGTCACTCAGCCGAAAGGCGACCCGGAAGATGTACGAGCCGGGTCCGGGCAGAACGATGGTGGCCGATTGAACATCGCGGCCCACCTCGGCTCCTAAATGGAACGAGCCGCCGTCGCGTTGATACTCCAACACGGTCGCAATGCCCGGACGTTTGTCCTGCTGCCACGACACGACCACCTGCGATTCGCTCAGGCGACCCGCATGCACATCGGTTGGGGAAGCCTCGGAGATGCCCACATCGTACGGATTGTCCCGTTCGAAGCTGAGCAGCGGTGACGAATCCTGACAGCCTACGAGGGTCAGGGGGAGCATCAAAACCGGCAGAAATCGCCTCATCGCAGGCTCACTTGGAGTTGCAGACCGGTCCCGTTCTCAGA
>JBBSVG010000203.1:0-5660 GCA_038233775.1 Bacteroidota bacterium
ACGCCGTCGATCAGTTCGAACGGCAGATCGTGCGGGATCGAGAACCGGCTGAGCGTGTCGAGCCAAGCGACCAGAATCGGGTTCTCTGCGGTCAGACGACCGGCGTAGCACGACTCCAGATCGCGACGCCAGCGGCCGACCAGCGCGACGGTTTCGGTCGGATCGAGTTGCCGCCCGTCCAGCTTGTCCTCGCCCCGGTCGACCAAATCGTCCACATACCGGCAGAAGGCGTAGATCGCGTAAATCGGCGCCCGCTTGGCCGACGGCAACAGTTGGGCGCCCAAATAGAACGTCCGGGCGTGGACGCGGGCGACCTCGCGGCAATAGTCGTAGGCGGCGGGCACGTCAGCCTCGGCCGGCGGGGCGACCACGGCGCGGGCGGCGATGGACTCGGCCGACAGCGGCAGGAACGAAGAGGAAGAAATCGACATAAAGCCGGGCAGAGATCGGGGAAACGCTCGGGGTGGCCGATTCGGTCGGCTGTCAGCCCGACCGGTCGGCAAGAGAGCACCGGCTCCGCCACCCGAATCGGTGAACGCCGAAGTCGCCTGTCAGGATTCCCGACCTGCGAAACGGCTGGCTACCGGCGGATGCGGAGCATGTCGCCGACCTCGTTGATCCCCGAGGCGAGCCGTTCGAGCGCTTGAGAGACGTCTTCTGTCAGGGTGCTGCCCGGTGCGCCCAAGCTGTTGAGCGCCGCCGTCAGGTCCATCGGCAGCCGCCGTTCGTAGGTTCGACCGGCCAGATCGCGAAAGCGGACGCAGACGGTGAACGGCTGCTCGTGGACGGTCGTGTACTCGTTGAAGCGGTGGATCGGCAGGTTGAGAAAAAACGGCGTCTGCCGGTCGATGTGGCTGACCGTTAGGGGAAACAGCGAGCCGAGCGTCGCCAGCACGCGCGGCACCGGTTCGAGCGAGACGGTCACCTCGACGGCCGGGGCGTCGGTGACGGCGACGAGGCCGAGTTGGACGCTGCTCGGTCGGTTCGGATTCGGCCGAACGGTCGCGATCAGCACCGGCGCGGCCAGCGCGGTTCTGGCCCGAAGCGCCTCGACGAGCGTCGCCCCGGCTGGCTCGGAGCGGCCCCCGGCCCGAATATACGTTCGGTGATCGGGCGCCATGTGCGGTCCAGCCAAGCTCGCGCCGAAGCCGACGACAACGACGGCGTGGCCGGCCCGAATCGGGCTACCGGGACCGGCCGGCGGCAGCGCCTGGACCGCGAACGGCCCGGTCGGCTCGACCCGGCGGAGCGCCGAGCGGATGAAATCGGCGGCTGGCAGCGCGTCGATCACCGTCGGCACGCCCCAACCCGATGAGCCGCGCTTGCCCATCCCGATGGCGACCAAGCCGCCGCCGGAGTTCCAGAACGCCGAGCCGTGGACGCCGAGCGCGTGGCTCAGCCGCTCGGGCGTCAGGTTCGCCGACAGGATGCTGAACCGGTCGTCCGGCGCTGGCAAGAGCAACAGCTTGTATTCCGTCCAACCGCAAACCGCCTCGAACTCCGCCGGGTTGTACATCGCGCCGCTCCGCTCTCGCCCCGAATGTCACCGCTTCCAATGGCTTCCAGACAACTTCCCTACCAGCGGCGCAAACGGCGTCAGACGATTGATCCTGCGGACGAGCCGACGCGGACCAATCCGTTGATCGGCAAGCGCTTGGCGCTGTTCTGTCAGCCTATTTCGCCTCGTGCGCTCGGGGGCAACCTCGGGTCGATGGGGAAATTGCACCAGCCCGCCGTTCCGAGGTGAGACAGGGGCGCCGCCGTCCGTCCGCCGACTGAACGGTTGACCTGACCGGGCGAAAGCCGTACTTTTGCCCAACGCCTCCGGGCGCATCGGCCCCGATAGCTCAGGTGGATAGAGCGACGGTTTCCTAAACTGTAGGCCGCGTGTTCGAGTCACGCTCGGGGCACCTTTCCCAGCCCGATGCCGCCCGGCGTCGGGCTTTTTTGTGCGCTCAGTCGAGCCCGACCAGCGTCAGTTGCAGGCCGCCAGGCAAGGTCAGCGTCTCGCCGACGCGCTTGCCGACGAGCGCCCGACCGAGTGGCGACGGCAGCGTGACGAGCTGCACCGCGTTGCCCGAGAGCGTGACTTCGGCGCCGCCGCCTTTGGGACCGAGCAGACAGCGGCGGCGCGACCCGTCGGCCGACTGGAGCGTCACGAGCGAGCCGACGGCGGCGTGCTCGGTCGCAGGCGGCGGGTGAACCGACCAGCGGCGGTAGGCATCCAGCACCGCTTCCGCTTCGGCGACCCGATTCGACTGGGCGCGGGCCAGATACGAGGCTTCGAGTCCGCGCGTGTCGTACTTGTTCTCCGCCCGACTCTCGCCGTCGGTCGCCGCGCCGTGGGCGGCCCACGCGGCGGTCGTCGCTGAGGCCAGCGCCTCGCGGAACTGCGCCACGAAGGCGTCGATCACCTGCTGTTTGTCCATGGGATCGGGGGCTGATTGACGCGGGTCGGCGTCGGGACACAAGCGCGGTGCCGATGGGCGGCGGCTTTCTCGGCTCCGGGCCGTACCTTTCTACCGTAATGTGTTCCTGATCACAGACAAGGAAACGGCGTATGCTCGGCTGGCTGACGACCTCAACAGCTGGTGGACTCCCGGTGACCGATCCGGTCCTGATCTTCGCCATCGTCATGGCGCTGCTGCTGTTGGCGCCGCTGATCTTCGAGCGGCTGCGGCTGCCGGCGGTGGTCGGGCTGATCATCGCCGGCGCGATCATCGGCCCGAGTTTGCTTGGGTTGCTTGCCCGCGACGCGACGATCATCCTGCTCGGCACGGTCGGGTTGCTCTACCTGATGTTTCTGGTCGGACTCGAACTCGACCTGCACGAGTTCAACCGGACCCGGCGGCGGAGCTTCGCTTTCGGCGCGCTCTCGTTCGCCATTCCGCAAGTGATGGGCACCGGGCTGGCGCTCTTGATCGGCTACGGAACGGCTTCGGCGCTGCTCGTTGGGGCCGTGTTTGCCTCGCACACGCTGCTCGCGTATCCGATTGCCAGCCGCTTGGGGATCATCAAGCACGAGGCCGTCACGGTCGCCGTCGGCGGGACGATCCTGACCGAGATTCTGGCGCTGTTGATGCTCGCGGGCGTGGCCGGGGCCAAGCTCAACGCCGCCTCCGGTTCGGGCGCCGGGCTGACGCCGTGGCTGATCCAAGCGGCGCTGTTCGTCGTCTATGTGACGGCGATTCTCTGGGGCGTGCCGAAGGTCGGGCGCTGGTTTTTCCGCACCGCGCCCGGCGACGCGACGACCGAGTTCCTCTTCTTGATGGTCGTCCTGTTCGGCGGCGCCTATATGGCCCACGTCGCCAAGCTCGAACCGATCATCGGGGCGCTCTTGGCCGGGCTGGCCGTCAACCGGTTGGTGCCCGAGGGCGGGGCGCTGATGAACCGGCTCAACTTCGTCGGCAACGCGCTGTTTATCCCATTCTTCCTGCTCTCGGTCGGGATGCTGGTCGATGTCGCCGCCCTGACGACGCCGTCGGCTTGGGCGCTGGCGGGCGGATTGGCCGTCGCCGTGACGGCGTCCAAGTGGATCTCGTCGAAGCTGATCGAGAAGCTGTTCGGCTACAGTCCGGCGGAAGGGCGGGTCATCTTCGGCCTTACCGTGCCGCACGCCTCGGGCACCCTTGCGATTGTGCTGGTCGGGTTCGACCTCGGGTTGCTCGATCAGGCCGAGGTCAACAGCACCGTGTTGATGATTCTGGTGACGTGCTTCCTCGGCCCGTGGCTCGTCGAGCGCTACGGTCGCGAGCTGGCGATTGGCGACGAAGCCGCGCCGCACGCAGCAGGATCGGCCAAAGAGCGGCTGCTGATCCCGCTGGCGAACCCGGCCACCGCCGGGGCGCTGATCGAGATGGCCGTGCTGCTGCGCGACCGGGAAGCGGGCGAGCCGCTGTACCCGATCTTCGTCGCCCCCGACGAAGCCGACGCAGCGCCGTCGGTGGCCGCTGGCGAGAAGATGCTCCACGGCGCCGCCGATCACGCGACCTCCGCCGGGGTCCCGGCCGTGCCGCTGACCCGAATCGACCTGAACGTGGCGACCGGAATCGGCCGCGCGGTGCGGGAACAGCGAATCACCAGCGTGCTGATCGGCTGGAACGGCCACCCGTCGCCGGGCCGGATGGTCTTCGGCAGCGTGCTCGACCAGTTGCTCGACGAGGTGCAAACGCTCGTCATCGTCGCCCGATTGGCCCGACCGCTGACACCGACCGGCCGCGTGTTGGTCGTCTGCCCGCCGCTGGTGGACCGCTTGCCGGGGTTCGACGAGGCGATGGCGGCCGTTCGGCGGCTGACGGCGCAGATGGGCGCGACGATGAAGGTCGTCACCATCGGCGCAGACGAGCCGACATGGACGAAGAAGCTCGGCGGCCAGCGACCGAGCATTCCCGTCGAGGTCGCCCCACCGCT
Organism: Bacteroidota bacterium; assembly: GCA_038233775.1. GTDB lineage: Bacteria > Bacteroidota > JBBSVG01 > JBBSVG01 > JBBSVG01 > JBBSVG01. The sequence goes on from JBBSVG010000203.1 coordinate 4,411, forward strand.
TGCCAACTGGGCCGGACTCGGCGACTGGTTACGCGACACGTGGACGAGCGACGATCTGGTCGTCGCCATCGCCGCTCGGGTCGGCGATCTGGCGTGGCACCCGGCGCTGCGGCGGCTGCCCCGGCGGCTGACCGACAGCGGCGACGGGCGAAATTTCCTGGTCGTCTATCCGACCGATCTCTACCAGAGCGCTGGTGCCGTCGCCATCACCCCGACCGTCCCGCCGCCGCACCCGGACGCACCGACCGTTCAGCTCGCGCTGGTCGATGCGGTCAAATCAGTCGATTGCGACGGGTTGATCGAGCAATTGCTGGATCAAGTCAGCGAGTCGGCCCGCGAGGCGACCGGCCGGATGATCGAGCGGACCAAAGACGAAGCGCTCGAGCTGACAGCGGGCGTCGTGCTGATCCACGGCCGCGTCGCCGGGCTGACCCGGCCCTGGCTGCTGGCCGGTCGAGCAACGGGCGGCTTCACCTGTCCGGGTGCGACCGCCCCAGCCCGCGTGCTGCTGGTGTTGCTCTCGCCCGCCGAGGGGACGGCCGAGGCGCACCTGGGGCTGATCGGCTGGCTCAGTCGCGGCTTGGCCCACCCCGACACGTTCGCCACCCAACCCGACGGCGGGCCAAAGCTGGCCGAGTGGCTGCGCGAATCGGCGACCGAACCGGCCCGCTCAACGCCATGACGGGGCAAGCAATCCGCTCGTCCTGAGCCTGCGGCGGCTCCGTTGATGGATTCAGGCGCGGGCGACGCCCAGCGCCCCAAGCTCACCACGACCGGAGATCGAATGGCCGATTCGCCCCGATGCTCAAGAACGGATGTCAGGTCGTCGGCGTGATGCCGTTGCGGGCGTCGCGGATGGCGCCGTTGCGTTCATCGACGATCTTTTCGGCCTTCTCCTCGCCCGCCTTGCCTTTGCCGGTGTAGAGAGACTCGTGCTTCGTATCGGGGAAGTCGTACCGGTCGCGGCTCTCGTGGATCATCCACTCGCGCCCGTCGGAGTACGCCCAGTGGTGGTTGAAATTCCGGGCCATGATCGCGCTCTTGTGTTGGTGAACAGGGTGCCGACGGGAACCGCCCCGCCCGGCGTTTAGTGCGTTACGTCTTCCTCGATCTGGCCCAACCCGCGCAGGGTCGGGTTCGTCGCCCAGACGACCGCCACGACGACAACCGTCATCACGCCGCCGAAGACGACCGCCGGGACGGTGCCGAACAGCTTGGCCGTCACGCCCGACTCGAACGCGCCGATCTCG
>JBBSVG010000204.1:0-5651 GCA_038233775.1 Bacteroidota bacterium
AAAAAACCCGCTGATCAGGTCCGACACCAGCGCCTGCGAGCCGAATCCGACCGCCAAGCCGACGACGCCAGCCCCGGCCAACAGCGCCGAAGCGTTGATCCCAACCTGTTGCAGCATCATCACCAGGGCGACCAGAAAGATCGTGTAGCGGGCCATCGAGCCCAACAGGTCGGCCAGCGTCGCCGCCCGACCGTGTCGCGGATCGCCGGGCGGCAGCGTTTGCCGGGACGCGACCCACCGGGCCAGCGTCCGCTCGGCCAGTCGCCGGGCGAGTCGCGCTGCGAAGTAGATCAGCACCACCGCAAGCACCGTCTTGCCGATGGACAGCAACCGGGCAACGGTGAAATAGCCGATCAGCGCGTCCCAAGCCGACTGCCAGAGCGGAACCGAGGTCGTGTTGTCGAGAAAAAGCATCTGAATTTTTGCTGATGAAGGCGTTCGCCATTCTCAAAGCGCTGTCATCCTGAGCTTGGCGAAGGATCTCACGCGGAACCCCGACGTTCAGGTTGGCTTCGGCGTGAGACCCTTCACTTCGTTCAGGGTGACAGGAAAAAGCGTTGGCGTCGTTGTTCAGCGTCCATTTTCGTCGCGCAGAATGCGCCACGCGGCGTTCTGGCCGCTGAGCACGACGCCGGGGATGCCCTGGCCGGGATAGGCCGTGTCGCCGCACAGATAAAACCCGGCGACGGGCGTCACGGGCGAGAGCTGATCCAGCGGCGTCCGGTCCATCCGCTGCGGCAGACCGCCGACCCGACCGCGCGACCGGCCGATCCACCGCTCGAACGTGACCGGACTGGCCGTGTGCCCCGCCTCCGGCGACAGATCGGCGAGTGCCGGGAAGATTCGGCCGAGCGCGGCCAGCATCTCGGCGCCGACGGCAGCTTTTCTTGAACGATATGTGGCCCGGTCGAGCCCGAACCAAGACTCCGGCCGACAATGCGTCGAGAGCGAGGCGACCCGAAGGCCGGTCGGCGCCCGCGTGCTATCGTCGGGGTGCGACAGGCTGACGAAGACCGAGCGGCTGCCGGTGTCGGCCATCGGCTCGGGCAGGATGATCTGGTGGTGCAACGTCGCGTCGGCTGGGATCGAGCCGACCGGGAGCGTGACGGCGGTCAGAAACGCGCCCCACGCCTCGGGCGCCGCAGTTCCGGCCCGCTCGGCGAAGCGCTGCAACCGACCGTCGGTCAGCTCGGCGACGTTCCAGATCGGCACATTCGACAGCACCGAGCGCGTCCGATACGCCCGCCCGGCGCCGGTCTCGACGGTGAACCCGTCTGCCTTATTGCCCCGAACCGCCGTCACGCGCTGCCGGTAGTGGATCGCGCCGCCCAGCGATTCGAACCGGCGCATCAGCCGCTCCGGCAGCGCGATCATCCCGCCGCGAAGATAATAATTCGCAAAGTTGGCGTAGGTCACCCCGGCGGCGCCGTAGAGAAACGGCGTTTGGTCGGCCGTCGCTTGGGCCGTGATCATCAACTGCTCATCGACCATCGCCAGAAAGTCGGCGTTCTGGTCGAGCCCGAACCGGGCGATCACGGAAGCGGTCGAGCGGCGCAGATAGCGGAGCAGCGGCAGATCGCGCGGGTCGTTGTCGAGCGGCAGCCGCAGCCAATCGATGGCCCGAACCGGCGGAAACGCCCGGTTCCGACCCGACAGCCGCCAAACCGCCCGGCCGACGCGGTAGGCTTCGGTCCAAAACGCCCGCTGTCCCGCCGGACCGAAGGCGCGCTCGCACTCGTCGATCCACCGCTCCAGCGATTCGTGTCGAACGACCGGCCGCATCGGCTCGCCCGGCAGCCAGACGGTCTGCGACGGATCGAGCCGGACGAGCGGCAGGTCGATCTCGCCGAGGTCATCGAGCAACAACCGGAGCGGCTGGCCGCTGTCCAGCCCGACGAGCGTCGTCGCCCCGGCCTCGTAGATCACACCGCGACGCTCGTATGACGAGCAACAACCGCCGGGCAGGTGGTTCGATTCAAGCACCAGCGTCCGCCGACCGGCCTTCTGCAACAGCGCCGCCGCCGCGAGTCCGCCGATGCCCGAGCCGATCACGACCGTGTCGTAGGTCGAGCCGATATCGTCGTGGGTGTCGCGGTAGAGGCGAAGGTCGAGGCGGTGGTCGGGCATCGGGCAGACTCTCGGGAGCAGGGGACAGCCGGTGAACACGACGGTGGCGGCCTCCGGCTCCCAAGACGCAAAAAACCGGGCCGCCTATGAAAGCGGCCCGGTTTCAACCAGCGACGGCACAAGGCCGAGTTACGACTTGACGAGCGCGATCAGCGAACCGACCGGGACGCGCAGGATCGGCGTCACGGCGGCATCGACCTCAACTTCGGTCGCGTAGCCGTCGAAGGCTTCGCTGCTGAAGTCGATCCCGGCCCGGTTCGTCTCGGCGGTCGGAACAGCCAGCGTGTCGCCCGTGCGGATGTAGGTCCGCACGTCGGCGCCAGCGAGCTGACGCAGATACCGAATCCCGGCGGCGTGGCGCGCCTCGACGCTGTGGATCGCGAGGGCAGCAGCCAGCACGCTTCTGGCCGAGTCACCGGCGGCGAGCAGGTTGGCAGCCTGACCCTTGTAGGCCTGGACGCCCAAATCCTCGACGATCTGCGCGGCGAGAAGCAAGTCGCCGCCCGTCTTGTCGGTGAACGGGTCGCGACCGAGGATCTTCGAGTAATCCGGGTTCGCCGCTGCGCCTTCGATGGCCGCCAGCTTCGTGTCCGACACGCCGAGGATCGACGACAGCACGCCGCGCAGGTCGGTCACGTGCTGCGCCTCATCGGCGCCGTAGGACGTGATCGCCGCCGCTGCTTTGGCCGCAATGGAGGCCGGCAGGGTGAACCCACCGATCCCAGCGATGACATCGGCGTAGAACTTCTTCTCCAAGTTCTCAAGGGCATAGGCGTACATCACGACTTGCGTCGGTGTCAGCGTGGCCGCGCCCTGGGCGAAAGCGGCAGTCGGCTTGAACAGCCGCTCGAGACCGGTGACGGCGGTGATCGCCGCAGCGGCGGCGCCAGCCGTCTTCAAGAAGCCACGGCGCGAGGCCGAGGCGGAAAGGGCATCGTCTGCCCGAGTCAACAGGTTGCTCATGGTTCGGTTCTCCGGTCTCAGGCGACGAGCGCCCCGTTGATGGCGATCTTGGTCGTATCCAGCACGTTCAGGCTCAGCACGATGCCGAGGACCTGCTTCGGCGTGTACAGCTCGTCGTAGGGACGGCCCTTGACGAGGTTGTCAGACGCTTTGAGCTGCCCATCGGTGATGCCGCCGACGCGGGCGCCGCCGTTGGAGTCGGCCTCGGTTGACGGCAGACCAAGCAGGGCGCGAATCGCCGCCGCGTGACGCGCTTCGATGGACACGATGGAGCCAGCAGCCAGCAGGTACGTTGCGTTTTTCAGGTACGGACCGGCGCCGTTGTAGGCGTGGACGCCGGTGTCCTCAAGCGCCATCGCGGTCTGTAGGATGCTCTGCTGCGATGCCAGCATCGTCGCAAGCGTCGAAGCCTTCAGCGTGCTCGCCAGTTCGGCCGAGGTGAACTTGGCGTTGTTGCCGAGCACCGTCCGCAGGAACGAGACGTGGGCCACCTCGTGGGCCTTGATCGCCACCATGTACTTCTGCTCCGGCGAGTTCGCATCGAACTTGTTGCTGGCGACGGCGGCTGTGTAGAACGCCGCTTCGAGTTCCTCGAGCAGCAGCGCGAAGTTCAGGATGCTGATGTCATCGACACCGAGCGTGATCGTCTTGACACCGCCCGTCGGGGTCGGAGTCGGCGTGGGTGAAGTCGGCACGTCTTCGTCGCTGCAAGCGGCGAGAGCGGTCGGCATCGCGGCCAGCGCGGTCGCGGCCAATCCCCACTTGAGCAGATCACGCCGCGAAGTGGGGCGCGACGTGCCGTCCGGCGGCATGGTCGAAGCCATATTGGGTGCTCCTGATTGCGTCCAGGTGAATGAATCGTGTTGTGTCGCGGACTGAGTCGGGATAACGGAAGTCCGGTCGTTGTTCGTTCCCATTATCCACGGTGCGGCTCCCCAGCCCTGCCCTTTCCCCTACGCCCGACCGGCCGCCTCGGATTGCGCCCGCTGGCCCGCTCCAGTCCCCGGAGACGGCTATCGTGTTGGAAAGAAAGATTAAACGAAGATTAAAAAAGGCAACCATCCCCGAGGGGACAGTCGCCTAAACGGCCGGCTTTGCTGTTTTCTAGTGAAGAATCCAGCCAGTCTCAACCCGCTGTCATCCTGAGCAACGCGAAGGATCTCACAGGGAACCCCGACCGCCGCTCGTCAGATTCGGCGTGAGGCCCTTCGCTTCGTCCAGGGTGACAGAACTGAGACTCGCATGTTCCGACTTCGAAACAGGCTACAGCAACTCGGGCGGCAAGAGCACGCCGGGCGCGAGGATGCCAGCCGGATCGAAGGCGCGTTTGACGGCGGCCATCTGCCGCAGCGCGTCGTCGCCCATCATCGCCCGCAAATACGGGACTTTCAGCCGACCGATCCCGTGCTCGGCCGAGACCGTCCCGCCGAGCGCAATCGCTTGCTCGATGAACCGGCCATAGAGCGCCTTGCCCCGAGCGTGCTCATCGGCGGTAGCGGGCAGCAGGTTGACGTGCAAATGCGCGTCGCCGATGTGTCCCCAGGTGACGGAGTTCAGACCGGACGCGGCGATTTCGGTTTCGTAAAACGCCAACATCTCGGCAAACCGACTGAGCGGCACGGCCATGTCGGTCGAGATCTTCGATTGTCCCCGAGCGGCGAGCCATTCGTTGACCCGAACCGGCAGCGCGTGGCGGAAGTCGCGCAGCGTCGCCCCTTCGGCCGCGTTCTGGGCGAACCACGACCCGTCCACCAGCGCGCCGTGGGTTTCCATTAGCTCGACCCAGCCGACGAGCAACGCTTCTTCGGCCTCGGGCGACGATTCCTGTTCGAGCAGCACGGCGCCAGTCGCATCGACCGGGATGTTCGGGTAAACCGGCCGCAGAAACTCCAGCGCGCGGCCGTCGAAATACTCCAGCGCACGGGCGTCGAGTCCGCCAGCCGTGGCGCCGGACCGGGTCGCGAGGCTGGCGTCTCGGGCAGCGGCGACGAACGCGAGCAGCCCGTCGGCGGTCGGGAAGAACGCGAGCGCGCTGAACACGTCGGCCGGTCGGGGCAACAGGCGCAACTCGACCTCGGTCACGACGCCCAAAATCCCTTCCGAGCCGATGACCAGATCGATCAGATCGGTCGGCTGACCGGGCAGCGCGACATAAAGCCCAGCGGCGTGCTTGGTCGTTTGGGGCGCCGAATAGGTCGGCAGCGGAACCTCAAGCCGTCGGCCCGACGGCAGCGTGAGGGCGATCCGACCGCCGTCGCTGAGGTGCTCGCCGCGACGAATATCGAGCAGATCACCGGTCGAGAGCGCGAGTTGCAGCCGCTCGACATACGCGCGAGTCGGACCGTATTTGAACGTCCGCGCCCCGCTGGCGTTCGTCGCGACGGTTGCGCCGACGAAGCAACTGCGCTCGGTCGGGTCGGGCGGATAGAACAGCCCTTCGCTCTCGACGGCTTCTTGCAGATCGGCCAGCACGACGCCCGACCCGACCGTGATCCGACCGCCCGATTCGGTGCGCTGAATCGGACCGATGGCGTTCAATCGGTCGGTCGCGACGACCGCGC
>JBBSVG010000205.1:0-5639 GCA_038233775.1 Bacteroidota bacterium
CCTTCGCCTTGTCGGACTCGCGGCGCAGGTCGGCGTCGTACCGATCATAGTCGCCCGAGTTGTAGCTGCTGTCCGACCCCATCCGCGAACCGAAGGCGTAGGCCGAGCGATCCTGGTCGTAGTTCCGACCGGTCGAGCCGTAGGTCTGCTTGTGGTGCGCGGCGAAATCTGCCTCGAACGACTTGACGTCGTGGACCTCAAGAGGTGCGCTTCGTGCCGGGCACCTGCTCGACCTCGACATCGGTCCGCCGCACGGTGTCCGAGATCTGCTGCGTCCGCTCGCTCGATTCCTTCGAGACGACGACTTCCTCGACGACGCGGGCTTGCTTCGAGACGACGGCTTCTTCCGAACGGGCCGTCACCTCGATGGTCCCTTCGCGGAACGCTTGGTCGGCGTCGCTCACCGGCCGATCCACCGGACGGCGCTCGACATCGACCCGCTCCTCGTGCAGACTGACCGACTCGTTGACCGGCGTCTCGGTGACGCGGGTGTGGACCCGCACGCCGCCCTGCTCGATGTCGCGCTTGCCAACCTTCAGCGTCTCCTCGACGACCGGCAGGACGCGCTCGCCCTGCTCGTTCATCCGGTCGGTGGTCTGCCCGGCCATCCGGTCGGTTGAACCGGCCGTGTTCATCTTGTCGGCGCCCATCGAACCGCCGCCCGTCATGGCGCCACCGTTGCCCATCGAGCCGTGGCGGCTCTGGTCCATGATCCGGCTGGCCTCGTCGGCCCGCTTCTCATCGACTTGCAGGTGGACAAGCGCGCCGCCCTTGCGGATGCCCTGCTCGTAGAACTTCGCGTCGTCGTCGGGCACGCCAGCATCGGTCAGGTGGGCGCACAGGTCGTCGATCCCGACGCCGTCGCTGTTGTTGTCCTTCGTGTGGAGCATGACCTGGTTGAACCCGGCCTGCTTGAGCGCGCTGATGACCTGCTGCGCTTCGTTCTCGTTGTGGTAGAGGGCTACGGCTGTCTGTTCCATCAGAAAATCCCCTGAATTGGGTCAAAGAAAGCTGCCGACTCGGACGCTCCGATGCCGGACCAATGGGGAGACCTGCGGGTTCGTCAGGCGTTGTCGCCTGAGCGGGTGGAAGCCGGTGGGGTGCCGGACTCCGGGGAAACGTTCTGTGGCTCTATCAACTCGACCGTCGCTTCTTCGCGGCGCAGCGTGACCGTCTGCGGCTCGTGGACCGTCTCTCGTTGGGTAACGAGGTGGACTTCCTCTCGCAGCATCAGCCGCTTCTCGACGACGAGCACTTCCTCGACGAGCGAGAAGATCAGCGTGTCGCCTTCCTGTCGGGCCGGTGGCGCCGTCTCGACCAAGCGATTGATCGGGACGCGGTGAACCTCAATCTTGTCCCGACGCAGCGGCTCATCGACCGTTACATCGCGCTCTGTCACGGTTTTGACCAGCCGGACGCCGGTTTCAACGGTTCGTTTTCCGACCGTCACCTGCTCGGCGACGAGCGGTACGACGACTGTTTCGTCGGCCGAACGGGCGTCCAGATCGAGACGAAACCCACCGTCGGGATCGGGCACGAGCGACTGGCTGGGGACCAGCAGCGGCGGCTCGCCGTCGAAGTGAAGCTCGCTCCGGTCGCCGTGGGTAGCAACCACGAATCCCGCGCAGCCATCGGTCCGCACCACCCGACGCTCATCCGGCATCATGCGCTCCCTGTCCGACCGTTTTACACTTGTTGTGCTGATATAACGGCCGATTTCGGCCGACCGTTCCGGCTCGGCAAATAGGACACACAAACGTAAAACAGGCAGTGCCCGGCTGAAGCGCCGAGCGGCGGCGCCGGGGTCGTCCCCCGAGACCGCCGCTCGTGACCGTCGTCGTCGGTCATTTCATCAAGAGCATCTTGACGGTCTGGACCTGACCGGCGGCCTCGATCCGGGCGAAATAGACGCCGGTCGGCAGGTCGGCGGCGTCGAAGCGGACCGACTTCGACCCGGCGGTTTCGACCGCGTCCACCAGCGTCGCGACGGTCTGGCCGAGCGTGTTGTAAACCCGCAGCCGGACCCGACCGGCCGTCGGCAGGTCGTAGCGGATCAAGGTGCTCGGGTTGAACGGGTTCGGCGCGGCGGGCAAGAGCACGAACCGGGTCGGCACCGCCGTCCGGCTGCCCACGCCGACCAGTCGGCCGCTGACGCGCAGCGTGTCGTCGGCCACGCCGTCGCCGTTACGGTCGATGGCGAGCCGGACCGGCTGCGACAGGTCGGTCCACGTCGGGATGATTCGGACCGACGTGCCGGCCGGGATCGTCACACCGACGTAGATCGCCTCGCTGACGCCGTTGGCCGACAGGTCGCGCAGCGTCAGCGCGAACTGCTTCTCCGTGCCGCCGTTCAACAGGTCGAGTTCGTCACCGCCGACTTCGGGTCGGACCCGGACCGAATCGCCGAGCGCCAACACGCCGCCGTCGAGCCGGAACAGCCGCTCCCCGGCGGTCTGCTTGACGATGGTCTGCAAGCTGACCGTCTTCGCCGTCGCGTCGGGGTTGGCGAGGGCGAAGGCATCGGGGCGAACCGTCAGCCGGTCGGTCTGCCCATCGACCGCATCGTGCCGGGCATAGGTGTAGAAGGTGCTGTCGCGGAAGGCGAAGAATGCGGTCGAATCCGACTCGAAGCCGTAGAGCCGGACGGCGTAGTCCCCACCGGTCGGCATGGCGTAAGCCAGCGGCCGGTCGAGCGAATCGGCCGGGTTGGTCCGCACGAGCGGCATCCCGTCGGCCAAGGTGCCGACGAGCGTCTTGCCATCGTAGCCGGTGTAGCCGAGCGAGCCGTCGGGGTTGGTGGTGGTGATGAACACGTCGGTCGACGGCCCGCCAACGAGGGCGATGAACGGCGATGCCTCAACACCCGTGCGACGGCCTGCCTCGACCGGCTGGGCACCTTTGCCGCGTTCGGCGCTGGCGAGCCGGGCCTGCATCCGGGGATCGAGGTCGTTGCCGGGTCGGAACGTGCTGGCGAGGACGCTCGGGTAGAGTCCCTTGCCGATGTTGCCCCACTTGTTCGACGAGCCGGAGATCAGCCCCGCGTCGCGGTACTCCCACGAGTCGTCGGCTGTGTTGACGCGGATGTACTTCGTCTGGTCGCCCGGCCAGTTGTTGTCGTAAACGTAGATGCGGAACACAGTCAGGGCGTTCGGGTCTTGAATCACCTTGTACGGCACGACCGAATGTGCCCCGTCCACCTTCTCGACCACACGGGTGCCAATCCCCAGGAAGCCGGGGACGGTTTCGAGGATGATGTTCTCGAAGTCAAGCCCGAAGTGCTCGCCACTGGCGAACGACTCGATCACCTTGGTGAGCGTCGTCTTCGGGTGTAGGCTGAACGCACGGGTCACGGGGGTGCCGAAGATCCACTGCCGGGTGAGCACCTTAGCCCAGTAGGCGTTGATCAAGCGCCGGTAGCCGGACGGATCGGCCGCCCCGCCGTCGGCCGGGGCGGCGATGTCGTACGCCTTGGTCACCCCGCTCGGCAGCGGGATGTAATTGTCGAAGTGCAGCAGGCTCAGGTAGGTGAACCCGGCACACGACCCGCCCCACGACGTGTCCTTCGCCGCCTTCCACTTCTCGACGGTCGAGCCCCAGCCGAACAACCCGCCGTAGCCCGCATCGTCCAGCCCGACGGCATCGACGTAGATCGGCCACGACGGGAAGTCCGGCGAGCGCGGCTGGTTGGCTTCCTTGCGGAACGCATCGTTCGGGTAGGCGCTCCGGTCGGAGTAATCGAACTGCCGATAGTACGGCGCCGGCCACATGACGTTCTCCTCGTTGCCGAAGTTGAACCCGTGGACCTGCGGATCGAACGCCTCGACGGTGCCGTCGGTGAGGGTTCGGGTCAAGCGGTAGGTGTTGCCGACGCGGATGGTGAACGAGGTCGAGACCGACAACTCCCCGGCGTCGGTGGCGGTGAAGGTGATCCGCGAACTGCCGGCCGTGCCGCCGCCGTGGACGATAGCGAACGGGCCGTTCACCGTCACAGTGGCGACCGACGGGGTGCCGCTCGTCGCGGTGAAGGTCAGCCCGGCCTTGCCGAGGTTGTCGTCGAACACCTCGGTCAGCGCGTAGACCCGCTGGTCGCCCGAGCCGATCAGCTCGTTTGCCGGGGTTTTGAGCACGACCGGCGGCGCCGAGGTGATCGTCGCGACGAACGGCGTGCTGACCGACCCACCGGCCGCGTCGGTCGCGGTCAGCATGATCGTCGTCATGCCGCTCGCCCGACCTCTGACGAAGACACTGTCGTTCCGCACGGTCACGGTCGCGACCGCCGCGTCGCCGGAGCGTGCCGAGTAGGTCAGGTTGTCGTCGCCTTCGTCGTCGTCGAAGAAGTAGTTCAGATCGAGGCCGTAGGTCTGCGAGTTGTCGAACGTGAACGGGGGGACCGGATGCGCCACGGTCGGCGGGGTGGTCGTCCGGCTGAAGGTGAACGTGGTTTCGACCGATTGGTCGGCGATGTCGGTCGCTCGCAGCGTGACCCGAGTCGCGCCGTAGCCGGTCGGCAGCAGCGTCAGCCGGAGGCCGGAGATCGTCGCCCGGACGATGCTGCCGCTGTCCGGCGTGGCCGTGATCCGAAGCTGACTCAGGTCGGCGTCGTCGGCGAAGATGGTTGACAGATCAATCGTGCGGATCTCGAATCGGGTCAGCGCGATGTCGGCGACCGGCATCCGAACGGTCGGCGGACTGGTGACGGACACGGTGAAGCGCGAATCGGCGACCTGCCCGAGCCGGTCGGTCGCCCGAGCGGTAATCATCGTCAGCCCGCTCGTCAGCCCATCGACGACGAGGGTTCGGTTGCTCACCGACGCCGACGCAGCCGACGGATCGGTGTTGCCGCCGACCGAATACGTCAGGTTCGCGTCGCCGTGATCGTCCTCGAACACCGCGTCGAGGCCAAAGCTGCGCGGCGGGGTCGTCGTCCCGATGACGAAATCGGGGATCGGCGCGACGACAATCGGCGGCGCATCGACATCAATATTGAACGAGAGCGCGGCCGTCAGCCCGTCCTGATCGGTCGCCGTGATGGTGACCGTCAGCGAGCCACCGGCGACGGCGTCGAGCCGAATCGTCCGGCTGCCCGGATCGTAGGCGACCGTCGCCGGTTGCGGTCCGCCCGCAAAGGTGCGGACGTTCGAGACGGCGACGCGGTACGTCAGCGCCGCGATCCCGCCGTCGTCGGCGAACAGGCCATCGAGCGGCAGCGTCTCGGTCGCCCCGAGCGTGTACGACTTGTCGGCAATCCCGCCCGCCACCGTCGGCATCCGGCCGACGCGGAGCGTGAACCGGTCGCTGCCCGTCTGGCCGTCGGCGTCGGTTGCGGTAATCGTGATCTCGGTCAGGCCGACCGGACCGAGCGAGGCGAGGATCAGCGTCCGGCCCGAGATCGTCGCCCGGCCGACCGTCGGCGAGCTGTTGGCGGTCACGGCGTAGCTCAGAGCGGCGGTCCCGCCGTCGTCGGCGAAGATGCCGTCCAGATTGAGCGTCAGGCTCGCGGTCGGCGCCAGTTGCCGCTCACCGACCGGATTGATCACGACCGGCGCCCGGCCGACCGTGACGAGAAAGCTCGTTTGGCCGATATTTCCGCCCGCGTCGGTGGCCGCAACGGTGACGCGAGCGACGCCGAGCGGGGCGCC
>JBBSVG010000206.1:0-5636 GCA_038233775.1 Bacteroidota bacterium
CCGGGCCGACCAGATCGCCCAAGCCGAGGGCGCTGGCGGTGAGATCGACTGGCTCGCACCCATCGTCGCCGACGCTGAGGCTGGGTTCGGCGGTCCGCTGCACGCTTTCGAGCTGACCAAGTCGATGATCGAGTCTGGCGCGGCGGGCGTCCACTTCGAGGACCAGTTGGCGAGCGAGAAGAAGTGTGGTCATTTGGGCGGCAAGGTGCTCGTCCCGACCGAGGCATTCGTCCGCACCCTCGTCGCCGCCCGGCTCGCCGCCGACGTGCTCGGCGTGCCGACGCTGATCATCGCTCGGACCGACGCCAACGGCGCGCACCTGTTGACGAGCGACATCGACCCGGCCGACGCCCCGTTCCTGACCGGCGAGCGGACGCCCGAGGGCTATTTCCGCATCCACGGCGGCTTGGACGCAGCCATCGCTCGCGGGCGGGCCTACGCGCCCTACGCCGACCTGATCTGGTGTGAAACCTCGACGCCCGATCTCGACGAGGCGCGCCGCTTCGCCGACGCGATTCACGCCGAGTTCCCCGGCAAGAAGCTGGCGTACAACTGTTCGCCGTCGTTCAACTGGGCCGCGAAGCTCGACGCCGAAACCATCGCCTCGTTCCAGCGGCAGTTGGGCGAAATGGGCTACCGCTTCCAGTTCGTCACGCTGGCCGGATTCCACTCGCTCAACCACGGGATGTTCGAACTGGCCCGAGGCTACCACGAGCGCGGGATGGCCGCTTACTCCGAGTTGCAGCAGGCCGAGTTCGCCAGCGAGCGGTTCGGCTACACGGCGACCAAGCACCAGCGCGAGGTCGGCACCGGCTACTTCGACGCGGTCGCCAGCGTCATCTCCGGCGGGAAGACCAGCACCCGCGCGATGGTCGGCTCAACCGAGGTCGAACAGTTCGTTTGATAGCCGTTCGTGAAACTCGGTGTGCATGGACAGTCCATCTCCGTTCGTGGTGAGCCTGTCGAATCCATAGATTGCGTGCGTAACAAGCAAAGAGAGGGATTCCATGTTGACAGCCGCCCGCCTTCGCCAGAAGCCGAAGCACTTCCGTGGCTTCACCGGACTCTCCGTGGATCAGTTCGACCACCTGCTGGCCGCTTTCCTCCCCGCTTATGAGGAGGCTGAGCGGCTCCGGCATGACCGACCAGACCGCTTACGCGCCATCGGTGGCGGGCGAAGCTTCACCCTCAGCATCGAAGACCGGCTCCTCATGAGCCTGATCCATCTGCGGCTCTACTGTTATAAGAGCCTGCTCTCCTACTTGTTTGCACTGGACGGGACGAACATTGGTCGGGAGTTGAATCACCGCTCGCTGCCGCTGTTGGAGACGCTCTTGCCGGTACCGATGCGCGACTGGCTCACTGTGAAGCCTGCGCTTGGCGGCAGCGGCAGCGCACCGAGCAAGCCCGGTGCACCGGTCAAGCCGAAGCGGATCGCCACCTTCGATGAGTTGCTCAGCCTCATGCCGGAGATCACCGAAGTGTTCATCGATGCAACACGCCCCGCCATATGGCGGGCGGAGCAAGCGGTGCCCCGACCGAAGGCCAAACAGCTCAGGCGTGAGCGATTCAGCGGCAAGCAGAAGCAACACACCGTCAAGACGCAGGTCGTTACCACCCGTGGCGGCCTCATCCTGCACGCGCTCGGCTCGCTGCCCGGTTCGGTCCATGACATCACCGCAGCCAAAGCCAGCGGGGTGCTCCGAGCCAAAGCGCTCTTGGTCGAGCCACCGGGTGGGGCGCCGGACACGACGATGGATGGCACGCCAGGAGGGTCGGGCAAGTCGGTGATCGTTCGGCTGGACAAGGGCTACGACGGCATCGATATCCTTTATCCTGACATCCGCTTTGCCAAATCGATCAAACGGCGGAGCAAACAAAAAATGACCGTGCTCGGTCGGATCTACAACCGGCGACAGAGTTCGCTGCGAATGCCCGTTGAACACGCCATCGGCAGATTGAAGCACTTCCGTAGCCTTTCTGAACTCTGGCGCGGTCGATTCGAGGCACACGAGCAAAGTTTCTGTATTGTCAGCGGTCTGATCAACTACCGGTTGCTCGGACGGCTGTCGTTCTAAGACACCGGGTTCACCGGGTTGGGGCTGCTCGGGCAACCTCGGAGACCAAATCAGCACCGTAAAGGGGGCGATTCCCCTATCCAAAAACCGCTTTTTTTATTACGCAGCCAGTTCCATGAACGGAGCCACCGCAGCCGTTCGGCTCAGGACGAGCACATATCCAGCACGTTCCTCATCGGGTTGACCGAACCGTTGAACGGTGGGGTCGGGTGGAGAGTTAGCCGGGGGACGACACCCCGCTCACACCTTGCCCGATCCCGCATGTTCCGCGCGCTGACCCAGCTTGCCCGTACCTACGCCACCAAAGGGCTGTCCGAGGTTTACGACGACCTCAACTTCACCCCGACCAACGTCGCCATCCGCCAGGCGCGGGACAAGCCGACCAACGCGCCGTACCGGCTCGACCTGACCGGTGCCGTCCCGCCGCCCGAACCGGACGGCTCGTTCACCTTTCTGGCCGTCGGCGACAGCGGACAGGGCGGCGACGTACAGGGCGCGCTCGGTCGGCTGATGGCCCGAGATTGCGGCCTGCGCTCGGCCCCAGCGCACCACCCGCCGCTGCCGAACGGCCAACCGGCCCGGTTCATCGCGCACCTGGGCGACGTGGTTTATCTGATCGGGTCGGAGCGGTTCTACTGGCCGAACTTCTTTGAACCGTACCGCGATTTCGTCGTCCGGCCGACCTCGGAAGCCGAGTTCGCGGCCGATCCGAAGGCGCGCTTCCGCGTCCCGATCCTGCCGATCTACGGCAACCACGACTATTACAAGCTCGGCCATGTGATCGGGTTTCTCTACAACCGCGCATTTCTCGGCGCGCCGAAGCGGATCTACGAGGCTCTGCTCGGTTCGCAAACGTTCGGGCAGGGCTCCGACACCGGCCGCGTCTTCGACGAGGTGTTCATCGCCGATGCCCGCGCCGAGGCCACCGGCGACCCGTTCCGCTACGCCGACGCGACCCGAATCCCGCACCGTTACTATTGCTACTCTTACGGTTGCGCCGATTTCTTCGCCCTCGACTCGAACACGCTCGACGCCGCGACTGGCGAAGAAGCCTACGACGAGGCGCAGATGGACTGGCTCAAATCCGAACTCGACCGCTCCGAGCGCGAGCGACCCGATGCGTGGCGGATTCTGGTTCTGCACCACCCGTTTCTGACCCAGGGCGCGAACCATTGTGAGGAGCGGACCATCGTCCGCATCCGCGAATCGCTCCGTCCGCTCGTCAAAGGCCGAATCGACCTGATCCTGACCGGCCACTCGCACACGTTCGAGCACCTGATCGACGAGCCGACCTGCATCCCGATCCTCATCACCGGCGGCGGGCGTGGGATGGACCCGCATATCGTTGAAAAGGTGGCGCACTATCAGAAGAAGACGCTCTGGTCGTGGCGCGGTCGGTTGCTGCGCCGGTTTCGCTACGGACCCGACGTGCGCCGCACCCTCGGCCGCAGCGCTCGTGCCTTCGCCGGGACGCGCGAGGGGGCGTACCACTACCTCCGCCTGCGCGTCACGCCGACCGAACTGACCGCCGAGGTGGTCGGCCTCGTCCTCCGCGCCGATGACAACGGTGCCGTCACGCCCGCCCTCGACGGCAACGGCGAACCCATCGGCCTCGCCCCGTTCATCGGCCGCCACTGGCGCCCCGCCGCCGACGACTCCGGCGTCGGCACCTGGCACCGAGCCCCGTTTCGCTTTACCTTTTCCCGCCGCCCGGCGCTCTGATGCTGCCGCCGAAAAAAGCACCGCATTGCTGCACCAGCTATCGCAATGATCTATGTTCAGACGTTGAGCACAAGCAAATGGAGGATGCACGCGATGCCGCAAACCTACACCGCCGTCATCCGGCGCGAAGCTGACGCCTGGATCGGCTGGAATCGAAGAAGTGCCCGGCGTGAACTGTGAGGAACCAACGCGCGAAGCGTTGATCGAATCGCTGCGGATCACGCTGGCTGAGGCCATCGAGTTCAATCAGGCTAACGCCCTGTCTATGTGAATCAACATCAGATAGGAGTTACGCAGTTGAGATGAACAAGTGCCAAAACGGACCTGAAAACGCCATTTCAAGATTTCTTGGTGACGCTGAGATCCTCATTTTCAGGCCAAAAACGCCGGTTCCAAGTTGAACTGCGTAACTCCTATCAGATAAAGCGACGGGGCGGAGAGAATTGAATCTCTCCGCCCCGTTTTGCGTCGATCCTGCTACCGAGTTCAGAACGGCGTGTTCGGGTTGCCGTCGAGACCGCCGCCGCTGGTGCCGCCGCCGCCGAGGACGCCGCCGAGGATGTTGCCGAGCAGTCCGCCGCCGCCGCCCATCGAGGCGCCCTGCGCACCGGAGCGGTTGCCGAGCTGCCGCATGATCGCGCCGACGGCCAGACCGCCGAGCACCTTGACGAGCGTCGGGTGGGCGGCATAGAAGCGCATCGCGTCGTCGAAGATGCCCGGCTGGTTCTCTTTAGCGTAGGTCGCGACCTTCGCCACGTCGTCCGGGCTGGCCGAGGACGGGTTCTGCGCCACGCCGGGGTTGACGCCGAGTCCGCCGAGCAGCGAGCCGAGGTTGATCCCCGAGCCGCCCAATCCGCTCAAAATCCGGCTCATGAAGTCACCACGCTGACCGGCGTCCATCTCGGTGGCGGAGTTGTAGATCCGCTCGCGGACCTGACCGGTGCCGAGCGAGCCGAGCGCCGGGCCGATCACCGACGCCAGCATATCCTGGGGCACTGCGTTCGCCACTTGGTCGTAGTGGTTGCCCGTCTCCTCGCGGCTCGTCGGGTTGTGGCCGTTCATGTACTGGCCGATCAGGCCGCCGAGCATCCCTTGCAGGTCCATTTATCGTCTCCGAATAGGGTTTGGGGTTGGGTCCGTCAATACCGGAAGATGGCCGAGATCGGTCCGCCGTCGGGCACCGATTCGGGGTCGAGTGCGTGGACGGTGCCGCCATGGCGCAGCGTCTCGACAGCGGCCAGCTCGACCAGATCCTGATCGCCCGAGCGGGCCTTTGCGGCGACCGGTCCGCTCTCCACCCGACCGAACCGGGAGGCACCGCGAGCGAGAAAGAGCTGATCGACCCGACCGGCCCGCGCTGCGTCGATGATCGAGCGCGGATCGCAGGTCGCCCGGTCGGTCCCGCCGAGTTCGTGGTAGCGGGCGATGGCCTTGCGTTCGGCCGCGTGCAGCATCGGCTCGGCCAGCGCGAGGGCCGCGTCGTGCAACTCACTCGGCGACAGCCCGTCCGGGTTGCCGCAGACGCAGCCGTCGGCCAAGTGCGGATAGGTGTTAGCGTGTCGGTACATCGCCGCCTCGTACTCGACCGAAGCGATGACCAGCGGCGCCGTCTCGCCTTTCAGATGGTCGTACAGCGCCACGGCGACGGCGTGGCAGAGCCGACCGATCTGCTCTTTCGGATCGTCATCGCCCGCCCCGTGCCCGGCGAAGGCGAGTCCAGCGGCGCCGGTGCGACCGGGGCTGGTGCCCTGCGGCGTCGCCTTGCCGTTGCCGATGGTCGGCTGGCCCGACGGCGAGGTGGCCCCGGTGAACGCCGCGCCCGAGTGGTATTGCAGG
>JBBSVG010000207.1:0-5630 GCA_038233775.1 Bacteroidota bacterium
ATCACGAGCACGTTGAACCGTTCGAGCGCTTCCTCGCCGCGAATGGCGGACGCGGGCAGCGCCGTGAAATCGGTCACGCCGAGCTGCGTCTCAAGCGTCCACCACGTCGCGCCGAACGAAGTCAGATCGACGCCATCGTCGGCCAGAACCGCGATTTTCGGCCGTTTCAGGCTGACAACCGACTCGCCGCCGGGACCGGTGTCGCCGTCGTCGGCGTAAACCGTGTTCAGCGCTGTGACTTCGACCCCGGCGGCGCGACTCAGCCGAACCATCGCGGTGTGGAGCGAATCGGGGTTGCGCTCGACCCGAACGATGACCGAGCCGCGCGGCCAACTCGCCCCATCCGTCCGCAGCGCTCGGGTAGCGACGGCGACCTTGAAGCCGTTCGACAGCAGCGAATACGTCAGCCGCGAGGCGCCGATGGCGTCGGGTCGATAGATATAGGCGCTGCGGGCGATGCCGCCGAGCACATGACCGACGGTCGAGTCGGGGCCATTTGTCCAGCCCAACGCGACCGGCAGCGGATCGACGGACGGCACGTCGGCCGAGGTCGTGACCGCATCGACGCCAAACAGGGCGGGCAGCGACCACGACGTGATGTCGTAGAACCCGTAATCTTCCTCGGTTTGGGACGCGCCGCGCCGACCGTTGCGCCGGGCTTTGGCGAGTTCGGCTTGGCGAAATGCTTCGTCGAGCGGTGCCGCCAGATCGAGCAGCGCTCGGGCCATGCGTCCGTTCGATTGCTCCAGGTTGACGACGTAGGCGCCAGCGGGGAAACGCCCGTCGCTGGTGCCGCCCGGAATGAGCGGGGCCGCCGACCGAACCGTGAACGGCGCCCGGCTGCGACCCACTTCGACGCCGGAGCGGAGCAGGGCGCGGACGAGGTCGAACGCCCGCGTCGGGTCGTTGCCCGGCAGCAGAATCAGCCGCCGGGCCGCCCCAGCGACGGGATCGAGGGCGGTTCGGTGGAACTCGGCGTAGTCGCGCAGCCGGGCTTCACGGTGGGCGGCGAGCGTGGCGACCGTCGCAAGCGACGCGGTGAAGTGCTTGGCGATGGCCGAGCGGAACGTCAGCAGCGTTCCGTCGTCGCGGCGCCAGAGCAGACCGCGCTTGCCGCCGCCGTCGGTTTCGTAGGTCATCCCCGTAGCGCCGGTCAGCGACGACCATGAATCGGTGTAGCCCGCGTAGTGCAGATCGAACACGTCGCGGACGTAGTAATGCCAGCGCTGGGCGTCGAACGCAGCGGCGTTGGCGCGACCGAACGTGTCGAGCCACCGGTCGGTCGCCGCTCGGGGCAGGTGGTTGTTGACCGGAAGGGCGGCCGGCGGGAAGAAGAACTGCGTCGTCTCGCCATGATGGTCGGCGAACAGTTGCGGGTGCCAGTCCATGACGGCCCGCTGGACGTTCCGCGTCTCGACTTGGGTGCCCAACAGAAAATCGCGGTTTGGGTCGAACCGGTAGTGGGTGAAGCGGCCATAAATCGACCATGGTTGCTGGTGCTCGAGCGCCGCCGGATCGGGGTTGCCCGTGGCGACCGAATTGGCCCAGACGGCGAACCGCTCGTGCCCGTCCGGGTTGCTCGACGCATTAATCAGCACGACGACGCCGGACAGCAGCTCGACCGTGGCCGGTTCGGTCGATGCCGCCAACTGGTAGGCGACCTGCATCATCGCCTCGAACGCGGCCGACTCGTCACCGTGGATCGAATAGTTCAGCCACGCGACGGCCGGGGTGCGCCGGGCGATCTCGGCGACCGTCGCGGCGGGCAACCGGCCGTCGGCCAGCCGGGCCAGATCGGCGCGAATGCCGTCGAGTTTGGCGATGTTCTCCGGCGCCGAGAGGACGATCAGTCGCTGTTCGCGCCCCTCGGCCGAGCGACCATACGGGACGATCCGAACCCGAGTCGGCGCGGCGGCGGCCAACTGGTCCATGACGCGGGCCATGTCGGCGTACACCGTCTGCCGCGAGCCAATCGGGTAGCCGAGGATGGATTCCGGCGTCGGCACGGCGGCCGTGTACGGGCCACGGGTCGTGAAATCGAAGGCCGGCTCCTGGGCGCGAACGGCGGTCGAGAGCAGCAAGAACAGCAGAGCGAGGATCGAGAAGCGGCGCATGGCGGGGAAGATCAGCGTCCGTTGACGAGAGGCGCGGCGGTTGGATGGAGCAGCATGAGCGAAATGGCGGCGACGTAGAAGGCGAGTCCGAGGGTCAGCAGCACGAGGCCGACCCGGTAAAAATGCGTTTTCCGGTCGCGGTAGCGGAGCGTGGTGTCGAGCCACGCGGCCGTATCGGCGCCGAGTTGCTGCGTCAGCCAGCGCAGATGCAGCACGCCGAGCACGACCGTCGCAGCGGCCAACAGCACGGTCGCAACGCCGACGATGACGAGCAGTTGCGCCATCGGGCTGGTCCCGGCGATCAGTCGGCCGGAGAACCCGGTCGTCGAAATCACGATCCCGCAGAGCGTCAGCACGACCTGCGAGCGGTTGTGCAGCACGGTGAACTGCCGCTCAAGCATCGCCATGATCGGCTCGAACGAGCGGTCGCCGTAGGCAGCGAGGATGCGCGACATCTCGTCGGCGTGGCTCAGGGCGCGGGGCATCGGGCGGTCAGGCTCGGGCGAGGGCAAGCAATTCGGCGGTCGAGAGGCCGCGACCGGCCGCCCACGAGCCGGCGAACAGGTCGGCCGGGAGCAGGCGGCGCAGGTCTTCGATCAGGCGGCGGTGGAACGCTTGGCCGATGGTCGAGAGCGGGGCCGAGAGCCGGTCGCGCAACGCTTCAGCCGCGCCGCCGAACCGGGCGCCGGGTTCGCCGCGACCGCGAGCCGTCTCAAGCTCGGCCATTCGCTCCAAACAGCCGAGCAATCCGACCTGATTGCCGGTCCGCAGCGACAGCTCGATTCCTTCGACGAGCAACGCCGCCGCTCGGGGATAATCTTGGGCGCCGAGCGTGACGGCGCGGCCCAAGTTCGCCAGCACGAGCGCCACGTCGCGACTGTTGCCGAGCGCCCGAAACAGCGCCAGACTGCCTTCGAGCAGCGCGGCGGCCTGGGCATAATCGCCCTCGGTCAGCGACACGACGCCCATGCCGCGCAGGGCGCTGGTGGTTCCATCGGGATCGTCGAGCGTTTGGTAGCGACTCAGCGCGGCGCTGAAGAACGCTTTCGCGGCGGGCAGATCGCCGGTCGAGTGGCTCAACACGCCCAGCCCATAGAGCGCTTCCGCCTCGCCGGACAGGTCGCCGTCGGCTCGACTCAGGCTGCGCTCGGCCTCGAACGACTGGCGTGCGGTTGGGTAATCGCCCAGTTCGTAGGTCAGCCGACCCAATCCGCCGAGCGCCACCGCCCGCACCCGCCCGCCGACCGTCGGGCAGCGCTCCAGCGACCGCTCCAGCCAGCGGCGCCCCTCGCGCAGGTGGCCGCGACTGTACCAAAAGCGCCAGATCGCGCCCGACAGCCGCAGCGCCTCGACCGGTTCGGCCGCGTCATCGGCGCCATCCAACCAGAACGCCAACGTGGACAAGCAGTTGTCGTGCTCGGCGCCGACCTCATCGAGCGCTTCAGCCTGATCGACACCGACGAGTTTCGGGGCGATCTCGTCGGCCCAGTCGAGCAGATACGCGCCGAGCGCCCGACGCGCATCCGGCTCGCCGCCGTCGGCCCGAAGTTGCTCGACGGCGTATTCGCGAATCGTCTCGAGCATGACAAACCGCTCGCCGGGCGGGTCGTCTTTCCGCAGCAGCAAGCTTTGGTTGACCAAGTCGTCGAGTCCGGCGCGGACCTCGTCTATCGGGCGACCGCTGATCCGGGCCGCCGCGTCGGCCGTCGCGCCGCAGATGACGACGCCGAGCCGACTGAACAGCCGCTGCCCCGGTGGATCGAGCAGATCGTACGACCAGCCGACGGCGCCGCGCAGCGTTTGTTGTCGAGCCGGCCGACCGCGCTGCGGCACGCCGCCGTCGAGCAGCGTCAGCCGCCCATCATCTGGCCGATCCCGCAGCGCGGCGAGCATTTGGTCGGGCTTCAACTGCCGGATGCGGGCGGCGGCGAGTTCGATGGCGAGCGGCAACCCGTCGAGCAGATCGCACAGCCCGGCGACATCGGCCCCGTTGTCGGCGGCCAAGCGAAACGTCGGCTCGGCGGCGCGGGCGCGGGCGACGAACAGGGCGACGGCCGGACTCGCCAACCACGAGGCCGGATCGTTGGGCGCCGCCGGATCGGGCAGACCGAGCGGACCGACCGGAAACCGGTGTTCGCCGTACAAATCCAGCGGCGCCCGGCTCGTGACCAGAACGTGCAGCCCAGCGGCGCCGGAGAGCAAGTCTTCGACGAGCGTCGCGGCCGAGAGCGCTTGCTCGAAGTTATCGAGCACGACGAGCATCCGTCGGTCGTGCAGCGCCGAGCGGAGCCGAATGGCGAGCGGACCGGCGCCGGTTTCGGGCACGGTCAGCGCCTCGGCCAGCTTGGAGAGCACTTCAACCGGCGTCGTCGCGGCGGCGAGGGCGACGAAGCGGACGCCGTCGGCGTAGGCCGCAGCCGAGCGGGCGGCGACTTCGAGCGCGAGCCGGGTCTTGCCGGTGCCGCCCGGTCCGGTCAGCGTGACCAACCGCGCCTCGCCGCCCGAGAGCAGCGCCGTTAGGTCCGATACCTCGCGGTCGCGACCGAGCAGCGGCGTCAACGGGACCGGCAGCGTGGCGACGCGCGGCGCGCCCGGCTCGGGCATGACGGCCCGCTCCAACCGCAGCGCCGGGAAGTCCGCGCCAGCACCGACCGCTCGCGCCTCGAACACCCGCTCGACGGCGCCCGTCTCCCCCAGTCCGGCCTCCAACCGATACACCCCTAAATCGTGCAGCTCGACGTTCGTCGGCACGCCGCCGTCGGCCCGGAGCGCCCCAGCGACAGCGGCCGAAAGGATGATCTGTCCGCCATGACCAGCGGCGACGAGTTCGGCGGCGCGGTTGAACGTCGCCCCGGCCTCGGTCCCGTCGCCGATCTCGCCGGTGTGCAGGGCGACTCGAACGGTCGCGCCGACCCGCTCGACGAGCGCCAACGCCGCCCCGAGCGCCGCGTTCGGTTGGCCGAACAGCGCACAAACCGCCGCCTCGACGGAGCGCACACTGTCGCCGCTGGCCGCGACGAGCAGCGCCGCCGCTTGGTCAGCGGGCGCGCCATCGGACCAGACGAGCGTGCGAATCTCAGCGGACATGACAGCGGGGGTTCAGGACAAGCGAACGGTTCTGCTGGAAAGCCGCCCAACGGTCGGCGGCGTTCCGCGAGCGGCAGGGATTATCCGTTCAACTGTTTGGGCGAATCGGCCGCCGGGAGCGTGCGGCTGTCCACGAGCCGCCACGGTTCGTAGGCGTTTTCGGGCAGCGCCGTCAGGAAACGCGACGGGTTCGTGTAGAAATCGGCGCCCCAGCCGCGCCCGGCGCCGACCGTCGGGTGGCAGAGAAACAACTGTCGTGCAGCCCGAGTCACGGCGACGTAGAGCAGCCGCAGTTCCTCGTCCAGCCCGTCGCCCTCGCCGCGCAACGCAAACGCGCTCGGCAGCACGCCGTCGAGCAGTTCGAGCACGAACACAGCATGAAACTCCAACCCTTTGGCCGAATGGATCGTGCTGATGACCAGCGGCGGC
>JBBSVG010000208.1:0-5623 GCA_038233775.1 Bacteroidota bacterium
CGACCGGGCGATTCGCGACACGGCGCCTGAAATCGTGCTCGTCGAGGGTCAGGGCGCGTTGACGCATCCCGGTTACTCGGGCGTGACGCTTGGGTTGCTCCACGGGACGATGCCGGACGCAATGATTCTGGTTCATCAACCGTCGCGCAAGACCAACGATTACGGTCTGCCGATTCCACCGC
The DNA here is from genome assembly GCA_038233775.1 of Bacteroidota bacterium. GTDB lineage: Bacteria > Bacteroidota > JBBSVG01 > JBBSVG01 > JBBSVG01 > JBBSVG01. Next base: position 183 of record JBBSVG010000208.1, read on the forward strand.
TCGGCGCGTTGATCGACCTGCACGAGCGGGCCGTCGGGTTCTTCAAACCGGCCAAAGTGGTCGCCATCGCGCTCAACGGGTTGCATCTAACCGACGACGAGTGCCGCGCCGAGGCCGAGCGGATCGAGGCCGAAACCGGTCTGCCGACCGTCGAGACGGTCCGCTTCGGCGCCGACCGGTTGGCCGATGCCGTCGCACCGCTGATCGGCCGCTGATCCGCCGGGCACGCTCCGCCGGTTCGTTCTCGTTGACCCGCTGCGGGTCGCCTCTTCGCACGCGTTTTTCTGCCCATGTCGAACAATGTCAAGGTCGGCCTCACGGTCGTGGTTGGGCTGATCGTGCTGGCGCTGGTGCTCATCTGGGCCAAAGGCATTCGGCCGGGTCAGGATCGCCGCACGATCACGCTCGTCTTTCCCGACGCCCAAGGGCTGCAATCGGGTGAGCCGGTGATGATCAACGGCGTCAAGCTCGGGCAAGTGACCGACGTTGAGGTCATGCCCGACGGGGCGCGGGTCACGGCCGAGATCGTCCGGCAACCGGAGCTGAAAACCGACGCGTCGGCGACCATCGGGCTGCTCGAGCTGATGGGCGGCAAGCGGGTCAACCTCGAACCCGGTCACGCCGCCGCGCCGCTGCCCGATGGCGCCATCATCGCCGGTCGCTCGACGCTCGATATCCCCGGCGCGCTGGCCCGAGTGGGCGAGATGACCGACAGCGTCGATCTGCGCCGGACGATGCGCGGCGTGGACGAAACCATCGCCTCGGTCAACGGTCTGGTCAGCGATCCGCAGACGCAGGCCGAGATGCGCGAGATCCTGACGAACCTCGCCGCCGCCTCGAAAGACCTCGCCTCGGTCAGCCGATTGGTGGCGCGGAACGAGACGAAGCTGCAAGCGACGATGGATCGGTTGGCTTCGACCTCGGCCCGACTCGACGAACTGGCCCGCACCGACGGTCCGAAGCTCGGTCGCTTGGCAAGCTCGGCCGACACGACGCTGACCGCCACCCGCGACCTCGTCGCTCGGGTCGATTCGCTCGTCGCAGGGCTGCACGATCAGCGAACCGTCGCCGGGGCCGTGCTCAACGACCCGGCCTTCTTGCTGAAACTCAACACCACGCTCGACGCGCTGAACCTGCTGCTCAACGACCTGCGGACCAAAGGCATTCGGACCAAGATCGACCTGTTCTGACGCCTGCCGTCTGCTCCCTCGAAAACGCTCCCCGCCATGCGCCGCCTTGCCCTGCTGCTGTTGCTGGTCGCCGTTCCTGCCCGCGCCCAAGTCGCGCCCGACCCGGTGCGTGGCGATCATGGGATGGTCGTCAGCGCCCACCGGTTGGCGAGCGAGGTCGGTGTCGAGATCCTGAAACAGGGCGGAAACGCGGTCGATGCGGCCGTCGCGGTCGGGTTCGCCTTGCAGGTCGTCTATCCGACGGCGGGCAACATCGGCGGCGGCGGGTTCATGGTCATCCGCAAAGCCGACGGGACGGCGACGACGTTCGACTACCGCGAAAAAGCGCCCGCCGGAGCCAGCCGCGATATGTACCTCGACTCGACCGGGACGCCGCGCACGATGGAGAGTCTGGTCGACCACCGCGCCGCTGGGGTGCCGGGCTCGGTCGCCGGGCTGCTCTCGGCACTGTCGAAGTACGGGACGATGACGCCGCGCCAAGTGCTCGCCCCGGCGATCCGGCTGGCTCGCGGGCACCGACTGACCTACCGAATGGCCCGCACGCTCAACGGCGAACGGACCAATCTGAGTCAGTTTCCCGGCTCGCGCCGTCAATACGTCGCCCGAGACACCGTGCGCGGCTGGCAAGACGGCGCGCTGTTCCGCCAGCCGGAACTGGCTGCGACGCTGACGCGAATCGCCACGAGTGGACGCGACGGGTTTTATAAAGGCCGGACGGCGGCGCTGATCGTCGCCGAGATGAAGCGCGGCGGTGGGCTGATTACCGCGCAGGATTTAGCCGATTACAAAGCGGTCGAGCGTCCGCCGGTGACGGGCATGTTCCGCGATGTCGGTGTGATCTCGATGGGACCGCCGTCGTCGGGTGGCGTGATCCTGATCGAGATGCTGAATCTGCTCGAAGGCTACCCGCTGCGGCGGATGGGGTGGAACTCGTCGGCCTACGTCCACCGCCTGACCGAGTCGATGCGCCGGGCCTACGCCGACCGGGCTGAGTTCTTGGGCGACCCCGATTTCGTCCGCGTCCCGACGACCGGCTTAACGAGCAAGCGCTACGCGGATTCGCTCCGCCGGACCATCGACACGCTCCGGGCGACGCCGTCGGCTCGGGTCGATCACGGTCGCCCGGTCGCCTACGAATCGCCGCAAACGACGCATTATTCGGTTGTGGATCGGCAGGGCAACGCCGTCAGTTGCACGACGACGCTCAACGGTGGATTCGGCTCGTACGTCACGGTCGAGGGCGCCGGGTTCCTGCTCAACAACGAGATGGACGATTTCTCGGTCAAGCCCGGCGTACCGAATATGTACGGCTTGATCGGTCGCGAGGCCAACGCCATCACGCCGGGCAAGCGGATGCTCTCGAGCATGACGCCGACGATCCTGACACGCGGCGACTCGCTCTACATGACCGTCGGCACGCCGGGCGGCTCGACGATCATGACGACCGTTTTGCAGGTCGTGCTCAACGCCGTCGAGTTCAACATGGACGTGCAGCAAGCGATCACCTCGGCCCGAATCCACCATCAATGGCTGCCCGACGAGTTGCGCTACGAGCCGTTCGGTCTCTCGGCCGACGCCGTCGCGAACCTGAGTCGAATGGGCCATCGTGTGATCGAGAGCCGGGGCTATCAGGGTCGTGCTGAGGGGATCATGATCGGACGCGGCGGCGTTCGGCTCGGCGGGGCCGATCCCCGTGGCGAAGACACCGCCGTCGGCTATTGACCCACGCCACCATGTCGCTTCGCACCCGAATCCTGCTTTACAGCGTCCTGTTCTTCGCCGTGCTGGCGATTGTGCAGGGGATCAACTATCTCGCGTTTCAGCGGATGGGCGACCAACTGAGCGGTGGACTGAAACGTACCGCCCAGGCGACGATCACCGCCGAGCAATTGGACGCCGATCTGGTCCACTACGACAGCGCCGCGCTGCGTTACCTAATCACCGGTGAGCAACCGTGGTTGGACGAGACGCAGACCGTCCGAGCTCGCGTCCTCAACCGTCTGACCAACCTGCGTCACGCCCAGCCGTCGGGCACCGCTGCCCACGATCTCGCCGTGCGGATCGATTCGCTGACCAAGCGCTACTTTGCTTCGACCGAGCCGCTGCTCTACGCGCGCAACCCGGCCACCGTCCGCCGCTTTCTCGGCGTGTACAACGAACAACTCGTTCCGCTGGTCAACCAGAGCCACACGCTGAGTCAGACCTACCGTGAAACGCTCTACGGGACGATCCAAGCGAGCATCAACGAGAGTCGGCGCCGGACGAACTACGGGATTCTGGTGCTCTCGATCATCGCCCCGCTGGCCGCGCTCTGGGGCGTGATGCTGCACTTCGGCCTCAGCCGACCGCTGACCGAACTGCTCGTCGGCGTGCGGCAGATCGCCAGCGGCAACCTCGGACTGCGGCTGCCCGTCACGGGCAACGACGAGGTCGGCCAGCTCGCCCAGGCGTTCAACCGAATGGCGACCGAGGTGCAGCAAGAGCGGCACAAGCTGATCGAGCAAGCGGTGACCGACGAAAAAACCAAGCTGTTCAATTTTCGGTATTTCACCAATCTGCTCCGCGACGAATTGGCCCGAGCCAAACGGTTCGGCCACCCGCTCTCGCTGATCATGCTCGACGTCGATAACTTCAAGCATTACAACGACACCAACGGCCACTTGCTCGGCGACGAGGTGCTGATCGGCGTGGCCCGCTTGCTCCGCACCGCCGGTCGCGAGACCGATGTCGTCGCCCGCTACGGGGGAGAGGAGTTCGCCGTCGTGCTGCCTGAAACCGACAAGCCGCACGCGATCACCGTCGCCGAGCGGCTGCGCCGGGCGATTGAGATGGAGCCGTTCCCCAACGGCGAGAAGCAGCCGCTCGGCCGCGTCTCGATCTCGCTCGGCGTCAGCACCTTTCCGTTCGACGCCGAGTTCCCGCAGGATCTGATCGATACCGCCGATTCGGCGCTCTATCAGGCGAAGGAAACCGGCCGCAACCGGGTCGTCTTCTACGTCCCCGATCCGCAGCAGAAACCGGGCTGATATCAAGTCCGCGAAAGGGAATGGCAAAGCCTCGGTCGTCCTGAAACGGAAAAAAGCGGGCGTTGCGCCCCGGTTTTCGAGAATTGATCTGACGAGATGAACAAAAAGCCGATTGCGCTGGTGACGGGCACCTCGTCGGGAATCGGGCTGGAGACGGCGGTTCAACTGGCTCAAGCGGGCCACACCGTCGTTGCGACGATGCGCGACCCGTCGCGAGTCGACAACCTCCGCGCTCGGGCCGACGAGGCCGGCGTGACGCTCGACATCCGGCCGCTCGACGTGCAGGATCAGCCGGGCATCGACCGCTGCATCGCCGCTGTGACGGCCGCGCACGGCGGACTCGATGTGCTGGTCAACAACGCCGGCGCCGGGTTCCTCGGCACGCTCGAATCGACGGGCGAGGCCGACGCCCAACGGGTGATGGATGTCAACTTCTTCGGCGTCTGGCGCGTGACCCGGTCGGTGCTGCCGCTGATGCGTGCCGCCGGATCGGGCCGGATCGTGACCGTCACGAGCATCGGCGGGTTGCTCGGCCAGCCGTTCAACGATGCGTACTGCGCCGCCAAGTTCGCCGTCGAAGGGTTGATGGAAAGCCTCGCACCGGTCGTCAGGCGGCTGGGCGTCCACGTCTCGCTGGTCGAGCCGGGAGCCGTCCACTCGGAGTTTCTCGCGTCGGTGATCGGTCAGCGCGAGCCGCTGGAGCCCGAACTGGAGCGCGCTTATGGGCCGATGCTGACCGCTTACGAGCAAGCGGCCGCGCAGGTCTATGCTGGCGCCGGACAGCAGAGCGCCGCTGTCGCCGGTTGCATTGTGACGGCCGTGACCGACCCGGCGCCGCACTTTCGCTACCAGACTTCAGAGTTGATCCGCACGCTTGTCGCTCGCAAATACGTCGATCCGACCGGTGATTCGGTCGTCGCTCTCTCCGGCGCCCGCTTGCCGTAACATCGGGGGACTTGTTTTCCCGGTGAAAGTATCTGTACCTTCCGCTCTCCTCTCTGTCTCCGATCTAACCCCATGAGCCTCAAGCAGCAGTTGTCCGAAGACCTCAAAACCGCGATGAAAAGCGGCGAGAAGCTCCGTCTCGAATCGATTCGTGCCCTCCGCGCTGCGCTGATGGAGCGCGAGATTGCGCTGCGCCAGGGCGGCGAGGCAACGCTGACCGATGAGCAGGAACTGCAGGTTTTGCAGAATCAGGTCAAGCGCCGGCGCGACTCCATCGACA
>JBBSVG010000209.1:0-5618 GCA_038233775.1 Bacteroidota bacterium
GAGTCGGCCGGATTGCGCTCGGGTTGGTGGCTGATCGATCTGGGTCCGCGAGAACTGCTCGTCGCCCTTAAACAACTCCAGCCGGGCGCAGTTTGAGACGACTTGTACCGGTTATTCACAATCTGCGGTAAGGTGTGGAAAAAGCGGAAAAAGAGGGTCGGCGGCGGCAAAAACGACGGTCGGTGGCACCGAATTGGCCTGATTCTGACCGTATAACCTGCTGATTTTAGACACACTTTCGCGCTCGATTCGGTCGAGGCGAGCACGGCGCCGGTTCGGCGTCGATCCAGCACAAGAGAGAGGCTTATGACGCTCCAACGGGAACGCATCATCCCGATCAGCATCGAGGATGAGATGCGTAGTTCGTACATCGACTACGCGATGTCGGTGATCGTATCGCGAGCGCTGCCGGACGTGCGCGACGGGTTGAAGCCGGTCCACCGCCGGGTGCTCTACGCGATGAGCGAACTCGGCCTGCTGCACAACCGGCCGTACAAGAAGAGCGCGCGTATCGTCGGCGAGACGCTCGGCAAGTACCACCCGCACGGTGACTCGGCCGTGTACGACACCATGGTTCGCATGGTGCAGCCGTTCTCGCTCCGCTACCCGCTCGTCGATGGACAGGGCAACTTCGGCTCGGTCGATGGCGATAGTCCGGCGGCGATGCGGTACACTGAGGCGCGGTTGGCCCGGATCGCCGAGGAAATGCTCCGCGATCTGGACAAGAACACGGTTCGGTTCGCGTCGAACTTCGACGACTCGCTCCAGGAACCGTCGGTGCTGCCGTCGATGCTGCCGAACCTGTTGGTCAACGGTTCGTCCGGCATCGCGGTCGGCATGGCGACGAACATCCCGCCGCACAACCTGTCGGAAGTGATCGACGGGTTGGTCGCGCTGATGGCCGATCCGTCGCTCGAGAGCGACGCGCTGATGCAGTACATCAAGGCGCCCGACTTTCCGACGGGCGGGATCATCTACGGCTACGACGGCGTGCGCGAGGCGTACCGAACCGGTCGCGGTCGGGTCGTGATGCGGGCGAAGGCGCAGATCGAGACCAGCCGGGCCGGTCGCGAGTCGATCATCGTGACCGAGATCCCGTATCAGGTCAATAAATCGACGCTGATCGAGAAGATCGCCGATCTCGCTCGCGACAAGAAGATCGAGGGCATCTCCGACATCCGCGACGAGTCGGACCGCGACGGGATGCGGATCGTGATGGAGATGAAGCGCGACGCCGTGACGAATGTGGTGCTGAACAAGCTCTACAAATACACGTCGATGCAGCAAACGTTCGGCGTCAACATGCTGGCGCTCGTCAACGGGATGCCGCGCGTGCTTGGGCTGAAGGAGATCATGCAGCATTTCCTCACCCACCGTGAGGAAATCGTCGTCAAGCGAACCCAGTTCGATCTCGACGCCGCCGAGAAGCGGATGCACATTCTGGAAGGCTTGCAGATCGCGCTCGACAATCTCGACGCCGTGATCGAGACGATTCGCCGCTCGCGCGAGCCTGAAACCGCGAAGAACAACCTCGTCCGCGACTTCAAGCTGAGCGAGATCCAGGCGAAAGCCATCCTCGAACTGCGCTTGCAGCGGTTGACGGGTCTGGAGCGGAAGAAGATTGAGGAGGAGCGGAAAGAAGTCAAGCGGATGATCGAGTATTACCGCGACGTGCTGGCCGACCGGACGCTGCGGCTCGAGATCATCAAGGACGAACTGACCGACCTGAAAGCCCGCTACGGCGACGAGCGGCGGACGCAGATCGTCTATTCGGCCGAAGATTTCTCGGTTGAAGACCTGATCGCCGAAGAAGAGATGGTCATCACCATCTCGCACGCCGGTTACATCAAGCGGACGGCCGCCTCGGGCTACCGCCGTCAACTGCGCGGAGGGCGCGGCATCACGGCCGCCGGGACCGGCAAGGACGACGACTTCATCGAGCACATGTTTACGGCCAGCACGCACCATTATATCCTGTTCTTCACGAACACGGGTCGGTGCTACTGGCAGAAGGTGTACGAGATCCCGGAAGGGTCGCGTCAGGCTCGGGGCCGCGCGCTGCCGAACCTGCTGCAGTTGAAGAAGGAGGAGAAAATCGCCGCCTTCATCAACGTGCGGGCGTTCGACGACGAGCACTTCATCATGATGGTGACGAAAAACGGGATCGTCAAGAAGACCGTCCTCTCGGCCTACGGCAACCCGCGCCGCGACGGGATCATCGCCGTCGGCATTCGCGAAGACGACGAGCTGCTCGAGGCGCGGTTGACCGACGGGACGCACAGCGTTGTCATCGGCACGAGCAACGGGACGGCGATCCACTTCAACGAGGACGACGTGCGCGACATGGGTCGCAACGCGACCGGCGTGAAGGGCGTCGAACTGGTCGGCAAGGACTACGTCGTCGGGATGGTGACGACCAAGCGGCCCGATGCGACGATCTTGGTCGTGACCGAGCACGGCTTCGGCAAGCGGAGCGATCTGGTCGATTACCGGACGCAGCGCCGGGGCGGCAAGGGGATCAAGACGCTCAACGTGACCGACAAGGTCGGCAAGCTCGTCGCGATCAAAGACGTTGAGGACGCCGACGATCTGATGATCATCACGACCAACGGCGTGCTCATCCGGCAGCACATCAAGAGCATCCGGGTGATGGGCCGCAACACGCAGGGCGTCAAGCTGATCCGGCTGGGCGAGAAGGACCGGATCGCCGCCGTCAGCCGGGTCGTGGCCGACAACTCCGACGAGATGGGCGAGGACGGCGACGACGAGGAGTTGGACGCCGCTGCAGCGCTGGTCGAGGACATCACCGACCAGATGACCGACGACACCGGCGCCGAGCCGATGCCGACGGACGAGGGCGACGCGGCCTGAGTTCGTCGCTGAAAAGCGGAAAGCAGAGGATTGCAGGCGTCGGGGAATGGCACCACCGGCGCCCGCTTCTTTGTTGGGCTGTCGCGTGACCTCTTTTAGCTATTTCTCTGGCGGGTTGGCCGCACGACCCGACTCTTCATGACCCCGACTCCGTGAGCGACCGTCCGACCTCTCCACCTCCAGCAGACGAATGGGCCGAGACCTTCGGGCCACGGCCCCGCCGCGACGCGTGGCTGGCCGGCCTTGCGACGACCACCGTGCTCGCCGTGCTGGCGGTTGGGCTGTACCTGCTGTTGCGCGTCACCGCCGAGCGCGAGATTCGTCGCTCGACGGCCGTCGTGGCCGATCAGTTGGCCGAGCAGCTCTCGCAGGCAGCCCGTGTTCATCTGGTCGCGATGGCGCAGTACAACTCATTCTGGGCGAGTCAGGACACGGTGGCCGACAGCGCCTACCGCGTGTATGCGCGGACCATGCTCAGCGAACTGCCAAGTTTTCGCGTGATTGGGTTTGCCGATTCGTCGGGGATCATCCGGCTGATCGAGCCACAGGACGGCAACCAGGCCGCGCTCGGGTTCAGCATGGTCAGCGAACCACAGCGTCGCAAGGCGATGGAACGCGCCCGTCGGACCGGCCGCTCGGCTACCACGCCGGTGCTGCGGCTGGTGCAGGGCGGACTCGGGTTTCTCATTTATCAGCCGCTCGTCAAGCACGACCAATTTCTCGGCTGGACGTACTGCTCGTTTCGGACAAGCAAGTTCATCGACACGCTGCTGACGGCGCCGGGCAACCGCGACCTGCTGCAGAACTACAACTTCCGGGTCGAGCAGGACACGTCGCTGATCGCCCGCTCGCAGGCCTCGCCGGTCGGGTTGGGCGTGCCTGACGATCTGGTGGCCCAACGGACCGTCTTGGTCGGCGACGCACCGTGGAAGCTGATCGCCTCGCCCAAGCGGCGGCTGATCGGCGGTCGGCAGCGCACTTTGCCGCTGGTGGTGCTCGGCAGCGGGTTGTTGTTCGCGCTCGGGTTCGGCCTGTTCGTCGCCCGAACGGTGCGCGACCGCGCCCGAACGGCCGTGTTGAACCACGAGTTGTCGCGCTCGAACAGCGAGTTCGGTCGGCTGAACAGCCAGCTTGCCCGGAACAACGCCGATCTCGCCCAGGCCAACCGCCAACTGCGCGAGTTGGACGAGACGAAGAACCACTTCGTCGCCTCGGTCAGCCACGAGCTGCGGACACCGCTGACGACGATCAAGTCGTTCGCGAAGATCCTGCTGACGAACTTCGAGACGAACAAGCTGTCGCCGGAGAAGCAACGGTCGTTTTTGCAGATCATCAACGACGATTGCGACCGGCTGACCCGACTGCTCAATCAGGTGCTCGATGTCGCCAAGATGGAGTCGGGCCAGATGTCGTGGAACGATCAGCCGGTCGATTTAGACACACTGCTGGGACGGGTCGTCAAGGAAAACCGGCTCGTCGCCGAGGGGCAGGGCAAGAAGCTGGACTACCAGCCGTGGTCGGGTGGACTGCCGACCGTCGTGCTCGACGAGGATCGGCTGACGCAGGTGCTGATCAACCTGCTCTCCAACGCGCTGAAGTTCTCCGGCGACGGCGGCCGGATCGAACTGCGGGCCTCGGTCAAGACACCGGGCCAGATCAACGCGCTGCTGCCGTCGAGCCAACCGGCCTACGCCCCGATGGCCCGAATGCTCGTGCTGTTGAGCATCTCGGACGACGGAATCGGCATCCCGCCGTCGCAGATCGACCAAATTTTCGAGAAGTTCCACCAGGTTCCGCAGTCGGGCGATCTGGCGACTCGGGGCACCGGCCTCGGCCTCTCCATCTCGCACGGGATCATCACCCACTACGACGGGCGGCTGTGGGCCGAGAGCGCGCCCGGCGAAGGCAGCACCTTTCACATCGTCCTGCCGACACCGGCCGACGCCTAATCGAGCTTCGTGCTCCGCCGGACGACGACGATGCCCGAATCCGTCACGTGGAACTTGCGCCGGTCGCCGGCCAGATCGACCCCGATCTGGTAGCCGTCCGGGATCTTGACGTGCTTGTCGATGATCGCCCGCTTGATCGTCGCGCCCCGGCCGACGCTGACGTCGTCCATCAGGATCGCGTCCGAGATGTGGCTATACGAGTGGACATGGACGCCGGGACCGAGCACCGAATGCTCGACGTGGGCGCCTGAAATGATGCACCCTTGCGAGACCATCGAGTTGATCGCTTGACCGATCCGGCCGCCGTCCCACGTCTCGTGGTGGACGGTTTTGGCCGGCGGATACGGGATCATGTACGAGCGGATCGGCCAGCGTCGGTCGTACAGGTTGAACGGCGGCGTGACGGCGATGAGGTCCATGTTGGCCTCGTAATACGCCTCGATGGTCCCGATATCGCGCCAGTACGGCGCCTCGTTGCCGTCCACATCGCTGAATCGGTAGGCGGAAACCTTTAAACCGTCCTGAATCATCCTCGGGATGACGTTGTAGCCGAAGTCGTGCTCGCTGTCGGGATCGGCCGCGTCGCGGGTCACGGCGTCGCGGAGCGCCTCGCGCCCGAAGACGTACACGCCCATGTTGATCAGGCATTGATCGGGTGTGCCGGGCGCCGGTTGCGGATCGGCCGGCTTCTCGTCGAACCCCGTCACCCAGCCGTCCTCGTCGGTCTGAAGCACGCCGAAATGGCTCGCTTCCGAGCGCGGGATGGCGTAGGTGCTCAGCGTCAGGTCGGCGCCCTGC
>JBBSVG010000210.1:0-5586 GCA_038233775.1 Bacteroidota bacterium
AACAAAACCACCTAGCGAAAGCTGAGGGATTGAAACTGGAGGTACGATCTGCCCACCTGCATCAACAGGTGAATTCGACTCATTCTCGGACGAACATGCCATAAAACAGCAACACACCATCACTGCTACCGCTGTATAAAGAGCTTTCATAAGAGGTTCTTGTACTGTTGAGTTAAAAAACGAGCCCTATTGCTGTGTGAAACGTTGCTCCGACTTCCGACTTGCGAAACTCAATGGTTGTCCCGGCCCGGATCAAGGTTCCCCTCCACACAGACCGCACGCCGATGGTTGATAGTCCATTAACCATCAAGCGCTCGGACGGCTCAAGGAAATTGGCTCCCAAGCCCAACTCCAACTGAGTGTTCGACGCCCCCAGCCCATATTGGGCGACGACTAAGCTGGACGGCAACTCAAACAAATAAACACCCGCTCGCAAACTGAATCCCCTCGCGATCAGGCGCTCATAGTTGATCGAATGACGATGCCCCGGAAGCTTGACTTCTGCAGAGAGGGCGTTCCGAGCGTTGGCCACCGATTGAGCGTGGGTTGAACGAACAAAGCCAACCCAAATCAGGATGCCGATGAGGATTTTCACAATACGTTCCTTCTATCCCCGGTATTCGTGCTCGAGCAGGCTTGCGGCGGTGGGATCGCAGTAGACGAACGCCTTGCGGTGCATCTGGATGATCGAGGCGGGAATCCGGGCCGAGATCGGCCCCTCGACGGCGTCGTGGATTGCCTGCGCCTTCGACGGACCGCTGGCGAGCAAGAGCAGCTCGCGGGCGTCCATGATCGTCCCGATCCCCATCGTGATGGCGTAACGCGGGACGCGCTCCGGGTCGTCGGTGAAGAACCGAGCGTTGTCGGCGACGGTCTGTTCGGTCAGCGTCTTGATCCGCGTCCGGCTGCCGAGCGACGAGCCGGGTTCGTTGAAGGCGATGTGACCGTTGGCGCCGATGCCGAGCACCTGCACGTCGAGTCCGCCTGCCCGCTCGATTTCGGCCTCGTACCAGTCGCAGAACGCATCGACATCCTGCGCCATCCCGTTGGGGACGTGGGTGAAGCGCGGGTCGAGGTTGATGTGGTCGAACAGGTGCTCCCGCATGAAGCGGTGGTACGATTGAGGGTGATGGGGCGGCAGCCCGATGTACTCGTCCAGATTGAACGTCGTCAGCTTCGACAGGTCGAGCCCCTCGAAGCGGTGCAGCCGGATCAGTTCATTATAGAGCCCAATCGGCGTCGAGCCGGTCGCAAGGCCGACGGTCAGCGTCGGTTTGCGGCGGATCTGATCGGCCAGCCGGGCGGCGGCGGCGACGCTCATCGCGTCGTAGGTGTCGTGAATCAGAACGAGCATCGGCGGCGGCGGGAGAGGGGGAAGACGACGGCAGCATCGGGGGGCGCAACAGGCGGCGCCCCCCGATCACCGGATGCCTACGCCTTCGGGTTGTACTTCTTGTTGAAGCGGTCGACCCGGCCGGCGGTGTCCATCAGCTTCGCCTTGCCCGTGTAGTACGGGTGGCTCGTGGACGAGATATCGACCTTGACCAGCGGGTACTCGACGCCGTCGAACACCATCTTGTCGCGGGTGTCGATGGTCGAGCGGGTGATGAACTTGTCGTCGTTGGAGAGGTCGTGGACCAGCACCTCGCGGTACGTCGGGTGAATGCCTTCTTTCATGATCGCCCCTTTTTTGGACTGAGTCATGGGTTGAACCGGCTCGACCGACGCATCATCGGACTGCACGGCGGGAGTTGAGCCGGCAAAGATACGCACCGGCCGGGACGAAACCAACCCGAACGCCGACGGCAAACTGACGGCGAATCGTTGGAACGGATTCGGCAGTCGTCGTATCTTGACCCGCAACAAGACCGTTTGGCCGTTCACAGCGCCCGTTTGGCGCGAGACTTCGGTATCCTCATGTGGCATGACGACATCCTCGGCACCATCGGCAACACGCCGCTCGTCCGACTCAACAAGCTGACCAAGGGCATCCGCGCGACGGTGCTGGTCAAGAACGAAGCGCAGAATCCCGGCGGCTCGGTCAAGGACCGGATCGGGATCGCGATGATCGAGGACGCCGAGGCGCGCGGCCTGTTGAAGCCGGGCGGGACGATCATCGAAGGCACCAGCGGCAACACCGGGATGGGCCTCGCGCTGGCCGCCGCCGTCAAAGGCTACCGCTGCATCTTCACGATGCCGGACAAGATGAGCCAAGAGAAGATCGACGCGCTGCGGGCGTTGGGCGCGGAAGTGATCGTCACGCCGACGGCCGTCGCCCACGAAGACCCGCGCTCGTACCACGCCGTCGCCCTGCGGCTGTCGCGCGAGATTCCCGGCGCGTACTTCCCGAATCAGTACGACAACCCGTCGAACCCGCTGGCCCATTACCGGACGACCGGACCCGAGATCTGGCGCGATACGGACGGCAAAATCACGCACTTCGTCGCCGGGATCGGGACCGGCGGGACGATCACCGGCACGGCGCGCTACCTGAAAGAGCAGAACCCGGACGTGCAGATCGTCGGCGTCGATCCCGAAGGCTCCATCTTCGCCGGACTGTACCGGACCGGCGAGTTGCCGCAGACGTATCCGTACAAGGTCGAGGGGATCGGGCAGGACGAGAAGCCGGACAACGTCGATTTCTCGGTCATCGACAGCGTCATGACGGTCGGCGACCGCGACTCGTTCCTGACCGCCCGCGATCTGGCCCGGACCGAAGGGATCTTCTCCGGCGGCTCGACCGGTTCGATTGTGTTCGCCGCCGTCGAGCTGGCCCGGACGCTGCCAGCCGACGCGCTGGTCGTCGCCATCGTCTGCGACCAGGGCGGGCGGTATCTGTCAAAAGTCTATAACGACAACTGGATGCGCGAGCACCAGTTCCTCGCCTCGACCCGTGTCACGATCACCGCGCACGATATTCTGTCCGAGAAGAACGCCGCCAAGCTGGGCACCAACGGCCACGGACTGGTCGCCATCGTGCCCCAGACGCCGCTCTTGGAGGCGATCAGCCTGATGCAGGCGCACCAGATCAGCCAAGTGCCGATCTTGTCGGACGGCGAGGTGATCGGCTCGCTCAACGAGAACCAGATCCTGAAGCTGCTGATGACCCAGCCGGAGCGGCGCGATGCGGTGGCGTCGGAAGTGATGGACAAGCCGCTGCCGGTCGTGACCGAGCAAACGCTGGCCGAGCACATTGTCAAGCATCTGGACCGCGAGACGCCAGCCGTGCTCGTGCGGCGAATGGACGGCTCGTTCGGGATCATCACCAAGAGCGACCTGATCGCCACGATCACCAGCAACTGACACCGAGAATCTCCGACATGATGCGCAGCATCGTCTTCGCCGTGATGCTGTGCGTCGCCGGTCCGGTCGCCTCGGTCAGCGCCCCGCTGCCGAGTTTTTCAACAGTTGCGAGCGATTCCGTCGCTCAACCTTCCGTCGGCGAGCCGCTCGTGGTTGCGGCCGACACGATGGCGGCGGCGGCCCGGCCGCGCGGTCCGCACGCCCACCGACCCGCGTGGCACTACATCCCGCTGGCGATCCTCGCCGCTGGCGGGCTGTTCCTCGGCTACGTGTTCCTCACGGGCGTGCTCATCCGATTAGGCTGACTCTACAAACCGGATTCAGCGCATTCGGCGGGAGGTGCGGTCGAGGAACTGACGTTCTTCGGGCGTCAGGCTGTCGAGTCCCTGGCGGCTGATCTTGTCCAACAGATCGTCCAACCGAAACTCCGGTCGCGGCCCGTTGCCCGAGCGCTGCGCCGGCGACGGACCGCCGCCGACCTTCTCGGTTACCCGTTCTGCCACCTCGCGCATCGCCGTCGCGCCGGGCAGGCCGGTCGTGAGGGCGCGACCGATGGCGAAGCCGACCGCCGCCCCGGCCGCGCCGTCGCCGAGCAGCACGTGCCAGTCGAATCCGCTCTGGATAAACGGAACCGCGACGATGAACGCCACCGCCCCGGCGGCGAGCATCCACGCCTTCAACGGGATGATCCCGAACAGCAGGATCTCGCGCTGCGGAAACAGCGTCCCGAACGCGACGATCAGGAACGTCGTGATCGCCGTCAGTCCGGCGAGCGGAACCGGCGTGCCCCAATAGAGCGCCAGATGCAGCGCCCCGGCGACGAGCACCGTCAGCACGAGCGCGTTGACGAACCGGCGGACGCCGAGCGTGGCTTCGAGTTCGGCGCCGAAGAAGAAGATCATCAGCCCGGCGAACAGGACCGAGAAGAAGTTCACCTCCATGACGAACGGGTAGGTCGCCAATCGCCAAATCTGGCCCCCGGCGACGGCCGTCGGAACCAGCACCATCCACTTGGCGGCGAAGAGCGACAGCACCAGCCCGACGCCGGTAACGATGAGCAGGGCACGGGTAACAGGCGTCAGATGCAGCACGGCGGCGACCTCCGGTGGGGTGGGACAGCCCGCAAGATACGGCGGTCATGGCAACCGACTCTGCCGGGCAGCAACAGCCGAGCGGCGATCCCAGGTTTCCCCAGAACCGCCGCTCGGTTCAGACAGCCGACCCGTTTGGGTCGGTTACTTCGTCAGCAACACCCGCTGGGCCTTGCTGAAGGTGACGCCGTTCTCGCCGAGGGCGATCACGCGGACGACATAGACACCGGAAGCCAACCCGGCGCCGTCCATCGTCAGACGCTGCTGACCGGCCACCATCGGCACGGCCGCAGCGATCACCCGCACCCGCTGCCCGAGCGTCGTGTACACCTCGGCCGTGACGGTCGAAGCCTGCGGCAGATCGAGCCGCAGCGAGGTGGTTGGGTTGAACGGGTTCGGGCTGGCAGGCAGCAGCGCGAATTCGGTCGGCAGAGCCACCGCCGCCGCCGGCTGCGGGATGAGCACCTCAACCGACTGCGTGTAGCGATGCGTCGCCCCGCTCACGTCCGTCGAGAGCAGCGTGTAGCGGTAGGTGTGACCGACCGCCACCCGCTCGTCGCGCCACGTGTAGCTGTGCGCCTGAGCGGTCGTCCCCTGCCCGACCAGCGACGGGGTGGTCGTATGCTGCGCCACAGTGGCGTAGGCACCGACCGTCCCGCCGATCAGCTCGGCCCGAAGAACCGAGAAGCCAGCGTTCTGCTGCTCGGTGGCAGTGTTCCACGAGAGCGTCACGCCCTTGTCGTCGGGTGCGCCGGCGAACGTCCGCAGCTCGACTGCCAGCGGAACGTCGGCGCCGACCGTAGCGAGCGCCCATTGGCTGAAGCTCGTCACGCCCGTAGCGGTGATCGTCTGATCGGTCGTGTTCAGCGCGAACGTCGGATAGACCGTCCATGTGTCGCCCGACGTCTCGCGACGGGCGATCCGCAGCGTCGCCGGATCGGTGATGCCTTCATCGCCGTACGGGAAGGTCAGATCGAACGTCCCGACCCCGGTGAAGGTGATGTCGTAGCGGCGAACTTGGCTGAGCGCCGAAATCGGCGGCGCCTTCGGACCCGTAACCGGACCGGGAACCGGGACGACCGTCAGCGCACCCGGCGTCGGCAGGGCTGTCGCCTCGAAGAACAGCGTCTCGAGCACGTAGGCACCCGGCGTATCGGCCGTGTAGGTCGTGCCCGGCGTCGGCGTCGGCGTC
>JBBSVG010000211.1:0-5570 GCA_038233775.1 Bacteroidota bacterium
ATCTTGTCCACCACGACCGTCTTCATAACCCGCTTCTGCTCATCGCTCCAAGGCGGCAGCTTCCACTTGGCGACCGCCGATTCGATGTAGAGCGAGGTATATGCGTTGCCCTGGCCGTCGAATTGCGTGTGCAGCGGGCCGAGGCCGACCGGCACCTCGCCCTCGACGATGGCGTCGTACTTCAGGATCGGGATGCCCCGGAAGTCGCCGCTGAAGGTCTTGTTGTCGATGGCTCGCTTGATCTTCTCGAAATCGAACACGGTCGTCGTCGGCTGGAGCTTGCCGCTGGCGACGATCCAGCGCCCCGTCGGGTCGGTGTCGATCCCGTGGGGCGACTTGCCGATCTCGATGAAGTACAGGATGCCGGGCGTCTTGGCCGGGTCGATGACCGGGACACCGTCGATGATCTGGACCTTGCCGGCCTGGACCGCTTCCGCCGCCGCCCGCCAGTTGACCACCGCGCCGAGATCGCGGTCGCGCTGGGTCGAGTTGACCTCTATGACATCGTGGGCCATCTCGGTGTTGTAGCTCGTCCAGAACGCCCAGCCGCTGGAGATGCCCTTGCCGGTCGAGCCCAGATCCCAGTCGAACGGCGGCGTGAGGATCTGCCAGCCGACCTTCATCGTCCCGGTCGCCGGGTCGATCTGGATACCGCTGACCATGCCGTTGTAGGCGTCGGCGTACTGCTCTCGGGGCACGTACTTGCCTTTCGGCAACGGCGTCGAGAAGCGGGTCGCGGCCAGGATATATTCGGTGTTCTCCGTCACGAACGACGAGCCGTGGTTGCCGACCGAGTTGGGAATCGGCCCGAGAATCTGCTTGGTCTTGAAGTCCTTCAGGTCGATGCGGGCGATCCGGTTGTTCGCGTTGTCGTTGACGAAGAGCCAGCGCCCGTCGTACATCCCGTCGGTTTGCGACAGGCCGGGGTGATACATGTCGCCCCAGGTGTACTCGCCGAGCATCTTCTTCGACTCGTCGTCATAGCCGTAGCCGGTGCCCGAGTAGGGGGAGAACACGGGGATCGTGGCGATATGCCGCATGGACGGCAGCCCGGCCACAAAGACCTGCCCGGAGTGACCGCCGGCGTAGAAGAGGTAGAACTCGTCGAGTTTGCCCGGCGCGACAAACGTCTCAGCCGCAAGTTTCGTCAGGTCGCCGAGGTCGGCGTTGCCGCCCGCTCCGTCGGTGTTTCCTCCCTTGCAGGCGCCGAGCGCCAGCGCCGCGACGGCTATGGTCAGAGGGAGGGTCAGATAGGTCGTGTTCATGGAGGCAGGTCTCTGGTTAGTCCGTGATCGTCACCCGACCCAGCATCCCGAGCGGCGCGTGGGGATCGCACTGGTAGCTGTACCGGCCCGTCGGGAAATCGCTGGTGAACTGGATCGTGTACGTCTGGTTCGGCGAGCCGAGCATGGGACCGGTCAGGATGCCCTTCTGCTCGAGCACGGCCTGCGCGCCAGCCGGGATGGAGTCAGCCTGGGCGATGAAAGAGACGTTGTGCGGTCCGCCGTCGACCATCGTCCACTCGACGGTGTCCCCCCGCTTGACGGTGATCTCCTTCGGTTCGAAGAAGAAGGCGGTGGCGGTGCCGCGCATGGCGACCTTGTGGACGGTGCCGGTCGGCTGGGCGGGCTGCTCGGTCGTGGCGGCCGATTCGGTCTGCGTCGAGCCACCGGCTGCGGGCGGCTTCTCACCGCCGCCGCAGGCCACGAGGCCTAGGCTCAGGCTGGCGATGAGGAGGAAGTGTCCGGGTGAAAGGGTCCGCATGGCGATCCTGTTCGGGTGGATACATGGCCGACAGCGGGGTGCCTCGGCCGGAGTTGAGTTCTACTGACCCGAAGCTACTCGACAGGTTCGGAGGAGATCATGACTTGCATCATATCCGCGACGATCCTGGGTTTCGCCCTTCCCCCGAGGCAGTCGCCCGTTCGACGGGGTGCTCGGCAGCGTCCACATTGGCCATGCGCCCAGCGCGCGCTGATGGCAACCATCTACCGGCTCCCCTATGGCCGGATCGCCTCAGAACCAGCGGCGCAACGAGGCGGGCATCGGGGGCGATCTGTTCGTATCAGATCCGTCCGACCCGGCGCATAAATCGAGGGAAACCTGATCTACGTCAGGTTCCCCCGGTCGTCCCGGTCGGATCTTCGTGGGTCGAGTTCGCGTCTGACCGCATCCGAACCCTCGCTGGAGGTCGAAATGGGCGTACTGCTGATCTATGGACCGCGACACGGGCTGACGGAGGCGGTGGCGAGGCGGATCGCCGGGCTGCTCCAGACAGAGGTGTCGGTGCGGCCGGTGGCCGAGTTCGCGGCCGGGGCTCCGCTCGGTGACCATGATCTGATCGTGATCGGCACGGCGGTCGACCGGACAGGTGTGCCTCCCACGACCCTGTCGTTCATCGACGACCACGGCCACGAACTGCGGGGCGCCCAGGTTGCCCTGTTCACCGTTGCCGCGCACGGGCAGAGCAGGGCCGCCCAGGCGGACACGTTGCAGCCGCTGCGGGACCGGTTGGGCGGCGCCGTGATCGCCACTCGGACCTTCGGCGCACCGAAGCGGGAGGCCGAACTGACGGCTGAGGAGCGGTTGGTCGTGCTCGACGTCCACACTCAGGCCGGCTGGCCCGGATCGGGCGTGGACAGTGGGATCGACTGGCTCAGCGTGGACGCCTTCGCCCTCGAGTTGCGCCGGTTCGCGGGCACCCTTATGCCGGCTGACCGGCTCCGGGAGCATCTGGCGACGTTTCTATCGAGCCAGACGGTTGCCACGCTGGCTACCGCTTCGCCGGAGGGGGAGCCGAGAGCCACACCCATTGAGGTTCGCCCCTGGTTGACTCCGTCGGGGCTCCGACTCTACTTTCTGACCGAAGGGGGTCGAAAGCTGCAGAATCTGGCGCGGAACCCACGGGTGTCGGTCGCCATGCACGAGGTTCATCGCGGTGGTCGAGGAGGCCACCAGGCCTATCGGGGGCTACAGCTGACCGGCGTGGCGACGGTGCTGAGTTGCGGCGACGTCGGGTATGCGGAGGCCGAGCAAGCGTATCCGCCGCCACATCGGCTCGAGCCCGGCGTCCACTCCGACGACTGGCGTGCCGTGCCGCATGACCGCCGGTACATCCGCATCGACGTGACCCGAGCAGAACTGCTCGATACGCACTTGGCTACCCTCGGTTATCGCACCCGACAGACCTGGCCGCCCGAACCGATCCACGAGACCGCCCCGATCCGATGAGCATCGCTCTGTTTTTCACCCCCGGCGCGGAGATCGCCCAAGCCGTTGCCCATGGTCTGGCCCAGCGGCTCGGCTCGCTCGCCGACGCCGTGAGCACCGACGAAAGCCGTGGCTCGCTCGGTTGGCCCGACCTCGTCGTGCTCGGCACCGAAGTCGGCCATCAGCGGCCCATGGAAGCCTTCGTCGCGGCCCATGAAGTGGCGCTGCGCGGTCTGCCCATCGTGATGTTCACGATCTGGCCCCGGTTGCCGCCGGTCCGCGACGGGCTGGGGACGGTGCGGCAGACGCTCGGCTCGGCGGTGCTGATCGAGCGGCCGTTCGTTCGGCAAGCCGATGGGACCGTGGACGAAACGGCGGTCGATGCGTTCGCGGACGAGTTGCGAGGACTGGCCGGGGTGGCGCTGCCGCAACCCGAGCTGCGTCGGCGGATCGAGCAGTTCCTGACCGAGCAGCGGGTGGCCGTGCTGGCGACGAGTGTGGGCGACGAGCCCCGAGCGACCCCGGTCGAGTATCGGGCCGACGGGCTGCGGCTGATCATCCAGACCGAGGGCGGGCGCAAGCTGATGCAGATTCGCGAAAACCCTCGGGTGTCGGTTGCGATCTACGACCCCGCGTCTGGCGAGGGCGGTGTGTACCGGAGCGTTCAGTTGACCGGCTTGGCCCGTGTGCTCGCGCCGGGCAGCGCCGAGGCTCGGGCGGCCGCAACCCTCTATCCGACCCGAGACCGAATCGAGCCGGGCATCCACGCCGACGACCACCGCGCCATCGGGCACGACCGGTGGGTGATCGAGGTGGAGATCGTCGAAGCGACGCTGATCGACACGACGCTCCGGCAAGCCGGGTATCGGGTGCGGCACAACTGGACGGGCCGGCCGGCGGATGGGCCATAACGTTCGAGACGGGCGCCGTGTTGGGTCAGGACCTGACAGGCCTCAGCTCGAAGGTGTCGAGCCTGATAAATTCAGATGATGAGGGCGTAGATGACAAGCAAGCGGTGGCATCCCTGGGCGACCGAAGAATCCCCCGAGCTATCGGCAAGTGAGCTGGCCCATGCCTGTGGCCTAATCCTGACCGAAGCGCAGCATGGCGTCGGGCTGACCACGCCGGAGCTGACGACGCTGCTCCAGGCGACCGAGCCACCGCTGCTGGCGTCGGTTCTGCGGGCGGCGATGTCGCTCGAGGCCGACCGCCGTCGCTGGCGGATTCGGGTGGAAACGGAGCGGGAAACCCACTTCGAGCTGGAGCCCGGCGATATAGAGTCGGATGAGGAATCGACGGCGACCAACCGGTGGCGGCTCAGTCCGTCGCTGTCGGTGGCCCGCTTTCGGTCGATGAAACGGGCCGGCACTGAGGGGGCGCTGATCGTGGTCGGCCGCTTCGTCTCACCAGAAGAAGCGGACGGTTTCGGTCAAGCGGAGCAGGAGAACTGGCATCTGCACGGGGTTCAGTTCGCGCTCGAAGCCGAGCTGGATCGGGTCGGGGTGGTGCTCTTGCTGCCGCCCTCCGGCGGCGAGCGCGAGCTGATCGCGCTGCATCATCACCTGTTCCACTTGCGAGACGAGTACGACCGGGGCGTCGGGATGATCCTGCTCTGGCCCGATCTGGCCGACGGGGCAAATGAAGGCTTCCACGAGCTACCCAAAGGCTGTCCGGCCGACATGCTGAGCCACTGGGTCGCCTCGCTGGGGCTGAGTCTGCCGGAGACGCGGATCGTGGCGCCCGAGGCGTGGCACCGACACGCACCGGCGTTGAACGGTCTGTGCGACAGCCTGATGGGCGCCGAAAACCTGCTCGGGCCGCTGGGTCGCTGGACCAACCCCGTCGTGCTGGCATCGACCTCGGGCTGGACGCCGTGAAGGGCGCCACCGGCACCCCCTCGGCCGCAGGCGTGTTGCGATAGTCTCACCGGTTCGACCGCTCCCATGTCCAGATCGCTCTCGTTGCCCGTCCTGAGTCCCGTCGCCACGGGCGACCCGGTTCTCATCAAGGCGAGCGAAGCACCGGCGACGAGGCTGCCGTCAGGCGACCTATGCCTCGGGATGTTGCGAGAGAGCCGCCGGTTCGGCCATCTCTCCGCCGACTTGCTCCATGCGCTGGCCCTGACCGCGAGCCGCGCCACTTTCGAGCGCGACGCCGTCATCGTCTATGAGAACGAGCCCGGCGTGGCGCTCTATCTGGTCGTCTCCGGCGGTGTCAAGCGGGTCAAGACTGGAGGCGACGGCCGGGAGTTCATCATCGCCCTCGTCGGACCGGGTCAGTCGTTCGGCGAGCAGTCGATTTTCGACCCCCACGGCCAGGCCAGCACCGCCATCGCCATGCTCGACACGACCCTCGTCCGC
>JBBSVG010000212.1:0-5555 GCA_038233775.1 Bacteroidota bacterium
CCGCCGGCGGGCGCCGTGAAGCGAAACCAGCGGCTGGTCGCGATTTGCTGCCCGCCCGGAGCCGGTTCCAGGTTCTCAATGCTGGCCTCGGCCGTCGTGTAGGGCGTGCTCGATCCGTTCGCAGTGATCACGACCGGGTCGGCGAAGGCGTCGTTGTCGAGCGCCAGCGGCTGCCCGTTCGACCGGCCGAGGGTCAGACTGCCCACGCTCGTGCCGGAGGTGTCGCCCAGCTGGACGAAGTACACTTGGCCCGCCGTCGGGGTGAAGAGCAGTTGCGCGTTCGGGTTGCTGCGGACGGTATCGGCGTCGAGAAACGTCAGCGAGGCGAAGCCGGACCCGCCGTCCTGCCGGAACAGCCGCAGCACGGGCGAGTCGCCGTTGTTGGCCCCGTAGCTCAGCTGAAGTTCGCCCGTCGCGAACGGCGGCGAGAGGCGATACCACGACGTGCTCGTGAGCGTGATCGTCCGGCCGCCGCCATCGGTGTAGCTGACCGGCTCGCCCGGCTCGGTCGTACCCGGTACGTCTTGGGGACCGCCAGGAAATACGAAGGTGGTGGAGTAGGTCTGGGCTTGCCGACTGTTGTCGCTCGTCGTCGAGATCGGCTCCGGGTTGCTGAAGCTGTCGGGGGCGCTGTAGGCCCAACCGGCGCTGCTGGAGCCAGCGAGGCAAAGCCCGACGAGCGCGACCAAGCGCCCGGCACGGCGGTACAAGTGGGACATGGGGGAACTCCTTGAACGAATGTGTCGGCAGGATGCCGAACGGGGGAGCGAAACACCGGTCGCAGCAAGCCGCGCCGGTACGGGAGAGACCATCGATAGAACAAGGTAAAAGTCAACATCGGTTTATGCAAGGCTTTTTATCGTCGGCCGATCTTTTGCCCGAACCGGACGGCCCACAGATCATCCCGCCGAGAGTCTTCCATGCCGGTCGCTTCCCCCGCCCGCCCGTCTGAACCTGTCCTCTTGTCTGTCCGCGAACCCGGCACGGAGCGGTCGCGGCTGCACCGCTACGGCCTCGCGATGGCAACCGGCGTGCTGTTCGGCCTCGCGTTCCCGCCGCTGCCGCTGACGTTTCTCGGCTGGATCGCGCTGGTTCCGCTGCTGATCGTGATGGATTGGCTGAAGCCCGAGCTGCCCGGCGGCTATCGGCGCGTGTTCCGCCATGCGTGGTGGGGCTTTTTCCCGTTCACCCTCGTAGCGAACTACTGGATCGGTTTCTCGACCGTGCCCGGCCTCGTCGCGCTGATGTTCATTCACCCGCTCTTCTTCGCCGCCCCGCCGACGCTGAGCGTGTTCGTCCGCCGTCGCCTGGGCCGACTCTGGGGCGCGGTGGCGCTGGTGCTCGGCTGGGTCGTGATGGAGTGGTTCCACGCCTCGACCGAGTTCGCCTACCCGTGGATGACGCTCGGCCACTCGCAAGCGACCGATCTGCCGCTGATCCAGTTTGCCGAGTTCACCGGCGCGTTTGGCCTGACGCTGTGGATGCTCGGGCTGAACGTGCTGGCGTATGCGCTCTGGATCGGTCGGCGCGACCGGTCGCTGCTCGTCGCCGGGGCGGTCTGGTTGCTGGCGCCGTTCGGCTACGGGATCGCCGTGCTGTCGGCCGCGCCGCCCGAAGGAACGGTCGGGCCGAATGCCGTCCGGCTCGGGCTGGTGCAGGGCAACATCGACCCGTGGGAGAAGTGGGACGCGCTCGACCGGGGCCAGCAACTCGAGCTGCACCTGTCGCTCTCGCGCGACCTCGTGCGCCAAGCCGGGCGCGACTCGCTCGATGCCATCATCTGGCCCGAGACGGCGGTTCCTTTTTATCTGATGCACCCGCAGTTCCGCGACCTGTATCGGCGACTCGAAGCCGGGATCGATTCGCTGAATGTGCCGCTGGTGACCGGCATCCCCGATCTGGTCGATCTGGCCGACTCGACCGTGATCCCGTTCGACGCGAAAACCTATCCCGGCACCGATCATCATTATCTGGCCTACAACGCCGTCGCCGTGATCCCGCCGGGGCTGGCGGACCGGCCGCCAGCGCGATACCGGAAGGTCAAGCTCGTCCCGGCTGGCGAGAAGCTGCCGTACGCCGATTATCTGCCGGAAGGAAGCGGGTTCGTGTTCCTAAAAGAAGGGATCAGCGATTGGAACATCGGTCGCTCGCAGGCGCCGTTTGCGCTGCCGGGTCGGCCCGGTGTTCGGTTCGCCACGCCGATCTGCTTCGAATCGAACTTCCCCGGTTTTGTGGCCCAATCGGTCCGCGAAGGCGCCCAATTTCTCGTCGTCGTGACCAACGACGGCTGGTTCGGGCACACGTCCGGGCCGTATCAGCACAAGGATGTCGCCTCGATCCGGGCCGTCGAGACGCGCCGCGACGTCGC
This sequence comes from Bacteroidota bacterium, assembly GCA_038233775.1. Lineage (GTDB taxonomy): Bacteria > Bacteroidota > JBBSVG01 > JBBSVG01 > JBBSVG01 > JBBSVG01. The sequence goes on from JBBSVG010000212.1 coordinate 2,369, forward strand.
CCGAGCGGCCAACACCGGGATCACCTGCGTCATCGACCGCTACGGCCGGATTCGCCAGGAAACCGAGTGGTGGACTCGGGCAACCCGCATCGTGACCGTCGAGCCGCGCACCGACCTGACGATGTATACCCGCTGGGGCGACTGGATCGTCGGGCTGTGTGCGCTCGGCTTGGTCGGCTTGGTCGGCTGGTCGTTCCGCCGCGCCTGAATGCAACCTGGCGGCGCTGACGCCGTTGATGGGTTCTTGCACACCGATTTTGAAGTCGCCTGATTCCACTCCACCTGACCGGTTTTCGCCCATGCGCCGCTTGCTCGTTGCCCTGCTGATTGCCGCGCCGTCGGTCGCTTGCGGCCAGACTGTCCAATTCGATGGCCGGCCGGAACTGGTCGCGCCCGGCGCCGTCTCGACGGCCGCAACCGAAGTCAAGCTGGCGTTCTCGCCGGATGGCCGCTGGATGCTCTGGGGCGTGATCGGTCGCGACGGCGGCGCGGGCGGCTGGGATATCTATCTGCGCCACCGCACCGGCGACTCGACGTGGACCGAACCGGTGTCGGCCCCGTTCAACAGCCCGCAGAACGACTTCGACCCGGCGTTTCGGCCGGACGGGCGCGGGGTGATTTTCTTCTCGAACCGACCGGGCGGACTCGGCGGCGATGATCTCTACGAAGCGTCGTTCGATCCGAAAACCGGCCAGTTCGGCGCCGCCCGCAACCTCGGTCCGACGGTCAACTCGGCCGGTGACGAGTGGGGACCGAGCGTTTCGCCCGACGGCCGGACGCTGTTGTTCTGCACCGACGGTCGCGGCGGCGCAGGCAAACACGACCTGTTCGTCTCGACCCGACGGCGCCACGGCTGGGGTCCGGCGCGGCGGCTGACCGGACCGATCAACGGTCCGTTGGACGACTTCGACCCGAGTTTCCTGCACGACGGCCGGACCATCGTCTTCGCCAGAGAAGTCACTGAAAACGTGTCGATGCTCCACGTCGCCAGCCGCAGCGGACGCACGTATTCGGCGCCGGTCGCGCTCGATTCGACGATCAACGTGCCCGAGATGCTCAATTTTGGTCCGTCGATCAACCTCGCCGAGCCGGGCTGGTTCTACTATAGCACGCAGCACCCCGATCTGAAAGTCGGCCGGATCGACCTCTACCGCGTCCGTTACCGGCTCGCCCGATGATCCGTCCGCTGCTGCTTGCCCTCGCGCTCGCGCTGCCGATGACGGCTCGGGCACAGACCGATCCGCTGGCCGCGCCGCCTGCGGTCGGGTTGCCCGACGATCTCGCGCCCGAAGTGCCCGTCCCGACGGCTCGCCCCGCCGTCCGTGCCCCGCTGCCCGGCGCCGAGCCGACCATTCGGGTTCGCTTGCTCGCCACCCGCTCCGACGTCACGCTGACCGCGCTCGGTTCCGCCCGATTGCTCGACGGCGCCGGTGCGCTGCTCGAGACGGTTCAGCCCGGCGAGCGCATCGCGGTTGGTCGCGCTCCGTCCGGGCTGCGCGTGACGGTCGGCAGCGGTGCGGGCCGAACGGTCGCCGCCGAGCAGGTTCGTCTCGTCCCAACCGGCGACCCGGCGCAGAGCCGAACGGCGGCGGTGTCGGGCGGCGAATATCGCGGAACCTTAACGGTCGAGCGCGGGACCGACGGCGTCCGGCTGGTCAACGAGGTGCCGCTGGAGCAGTACCTCCGGGCCGTCGTTCCGGCCGAGATCGGGCGGTTTCGGGACGACAAACTGACGGCGGCGGCGGCGGCGCAAGCGGTGGCAGCTCGATCATACGCCCTCGTCCGGCTCGCGTCGGGCGGCGATCTGTCGGCCGGTGTCGCCGATCAGGTCTATCGCGGCGCCGGGCTCGAGACGCCGATCACCGACCGCGCCGTCGAGCTGACTCGCGGCCAAGTCATTCGCTCGAATGGGCAGATTCTGGCGGGCTTCTTTCACGCGGTCTGCGGCGGTCAGACCGAAGCGGTCCAAGCCGTCTGGTCGGGCGGCCGACCCGACCCGGCCCTCGTTCGGACCTCGGACAACCTGACCGGCGACGGCGATTTCTGCCGCGCCGCGCCGACCTACCGCTGGACGGAAACCTACACCCGCGAGCAATTGGAGTCGATCCTGCGCCGCACGCTGAGCGATCCCGCGCTGAAACTCGGCGTCGCCCCGCCCGAGCCGGGCGCCCGGCTGCGCGATCTGTACGTGACCGAACGAACGCCGAGCGGTCGGGTCGGCACGCTGCGCGTCGTGATGGGCGAGCGGACGTATCTGGTCCACGGCGACGCCGTTCGCCGGGTGTTGTTGCGACCCGGCGGACGCGAAATCTTGCGTTCTTCGCTCATTCGGCTGGAACTAACGCGCGACGAGAACGATTGGATTACGCAGATTCAGATTCTGGGGGGCGGCTCGGGTCACGGCATCGGTCTTTGCCAAGTCGGCGCGACTGAAATGAGCCGCCGGGGGTTCACCCACCCGCAGATTCTGAGCGCGTATTATCGGGGCGCCGAGCTGGTCACCGCCTATGGTGGCGCCGACCCCGACACGCTGTCCAATCCGTAATTTTGGGGGAGGTACCGTCATGGGTGCAGGTTTTAGCTGGTTGGGTTGGATCATCATCGGCGCACTGGCTGGCTGGATCGGCTCGAAGGTCATGGGCACCGACGCCCAGCAGGGCGGTCTCGCCAACATCATCATCGGCATCATCGGCGCCGTGCTCGGTGGTTTCCTGGCGCAGAACCTGTTCGGCGCCAACACCGGCAACAACGGCTGGATCATGTCGTTCCTCGTCGCCCTCGTCGGCGCCTGCATCGTCATCTTCATCTGGAAGATGATCTCGGGTCGCAAGAGCGTCTGAGCGTTTCGCTCTTGATGTCTGCTCGGGGGCGGTCGGCACAGCGCCGGTCGCCCTCGGTGGCTTTAAGGGAAGCGATGAACGATGAGCGAGGAGCGATGGAAAGGCGATTTCAGATTGCTGATCGCGGATTGATGAAACGCCCGCTCGGCGTCGTTGTCGGTTGACAGCTGCCCTCCGTTCGTGGTGAGCTTGTCGAATCCATGAACGGAGCCACCGTTGCCGACCGTCGTTCATTTTACGGGCTTTTCAGGGTTTATTTTGATGCAGTTACGGTTGAACGCGCTGGCTGGCTGGTGGCGGATCGGGTGGTCGCTGCTGTCGGCGGCGCTGCTCGTCGGGTGCGGCTC
>JBBSVG010000213.1:0-5555 GCA_038233775.1 Bacteroidota bacterium
AAAAGCGTCTGATAGTCCTGAGCCTACTGAGGACGGCTATGGTGGCTCCGTTCAAGGTTCGACAGGCTCACCACGAACGGAGAACAAACATGCACACCGATTTTCACGAATAGAGATCAGTTGACGCCGCCGGTCCCGGCGACCGTATCGACGGCGGTGTTGGCCCGCTTGGCCGTGTCCGGCGTGATCGGGACCATCGGCACGGCCCCGACCGCCTGCTGGGCGCGCACGTCCTCGATCCGCGCATCGACCTGCGCCTGGAACTGCGGGTCGGCCGAGCGCGACTTCAGCTCGGAGAGCACCCGAACCGCTTCGTCGTACTTGCCCTCGGCGGCGAGCAGGTCGCTCAGCCAAGTCGTGTAGTAGATCCCGGTTCGGGGATCGCCCAACCGGGCGCGCAGACCCGGCTCGGCCATCTGCGCGTAGGTGCGGAACTGCGACTCGGCCCCGGCGTCCTTGTAGAGCATGGCGAACTGGTAGGCCAGTCGCGGCTCGTCGAGCGGGACGTTCGAGCGCGGCATCACCTTCTCCATGAAATCGAGCGACGAGATGACCTTGTCCTGCTGTCCCCGCTCGGCGTAGCCCTGAGCCAGATAGATGAACAGGAAGCGGTAGTTCTGCACCAGCCGAAGCGTGTTCTCGTCGAGAAACACCTTCGGGTTGTCGAGGTTGCGGTACTGGTACACCTCGAGCAGGTTGTGCCCGAGCTTCGTCGCCGAGGTGTAGAGCTGCGGCGGACCGGCGACCGGAACCAGCTTCTGCACCTGCCCTTCGTTTCGCAGATAATCGTCGAGCCCGATCTCGTTGTCTGAGGCGACCGTGATGGCGAAGTAGATCGGCCGCTGCCAGCGGTTCTGCTCGATGATGTCTTTGACCAGCACATCGTTGACCTGCAAGACGGTCTGACCCTCGCGGAACGGCCGACCGCGCAGCGTCCAGCTCAACGCCGTTGGCGGCGCCGAGATCTCGTCGTCGTAGGCGCTCGGACCCCGGAACCGGTCGGCCGGGACCGGCAGCGTCACGGTCTGCGACTCCCACTCGGACAGCCCATAGCGGCACAACTGGTTGACGTCCTCGTCGGAGAACGAGATGGCGACCTTCTTCGCCCCGCGCGGCTCGGTGTCGCGCAGTTGCTTGATGTACCAATCGGTCTGCAACAGCGAGAGGTTGACGACCCGGACGTCGGTCCGAATCCGCGCCACCTCCTGCAAGTACCAGAGCGGGAACGTGTCGTTGTCGCCGTTGGTGAACAGGACGGCGTCGGGGCCGCAGGATTGCAACATGTTGTAGGCGTAATCCCACGGCACATAGTTGCCCGAGCGGTCGTGCTCGTGGTAGCCGACTTGGAGCATTCGGCCGGGCACAAAGAGCAGCATCGCCGCACCGGTCCCAGCCATCGCCAGCAGCCGGTTGCGCCCGTCGGCCATCGATTCCGTCACGAGTTCCATTACGCCGGTCGCGCCGAGGCCCATCCAGATGGCGAAGGCGAAGAACGACCCGACGTAGGAATAGTCCCGTTCTCGCGGTTGCAAAGGAGTTTGGTTGAGATACAACACAATCGCCAGCCCGGTCATGAAGAACAGGGCCAGCACCGCGAGCGCCCGTTTCCAGTCGCGGCGGAAATGCCACCACGCGCCGAAGAGGCCGAGCAGGAATGGCAGCGCGAAGAACTTGTTGAAATCGACCCCCGCCCCCTGCTTGTCGCTCTCTTTGCCGATGAAGTTCCAGCCCAAGTAGCGGTTGTACATCTCCTGGACCTGATACTCGGCGAAGAAATCGAGGTCGCTCGAGTAGTTGTTGTACTGCTGCTTGTACTCCTGGTTCCACCGCCTCGGGATGAACGGGCTGTCGCCGTACTGTTCGCGGTTGAGGTAGGAATAGAGCTGCCCGTAGGTCTCGGGGTTGTTCTCATCCAGCGGCGGGTTGGCGGCCGAGCGGATGATGACCAGCGCGTAGGATGAGTAGCCGAGCACGATGAGGAACGTCGCGACGAAGGCGAGGTTCAGCGTCCGCTTGCCCCGCGTCTGGGCGTACCAGATCCCGGCAACGATGGCGAGGACGAAGGCGAACAGGAAGAACAGCGCCGCGCCGTTGCCGCTCGACTTGGCGATATCGGCGGCGAACCCCGGCACCTTCTTGATCAGCCCCGGATAGATGACCAGAAACACGGCAGCCGAGGCGGCCATCAGCCCGAGGAACGTCGTGAAGCTGACCCGGTAACGCTTGTAGTAATACAGCATCGCGACGAAGAACAGCGTCAGGATGTTCAGCAGGTGGATGCCGATGGCGATGCCCATCACGTAGGCGATCAGCATCAGCCAGCGCTCGTTGCCCGGCTCGTCCGACTCCTCGCTCCAATCGAGCGCCAGCCAGACGACCAGCGCCGTAAAGACCATGCTGATCGCATACACCTCGGCCTCGACGGCGTTGAACCAGAACGAGTCGCTGACGGCAAACGCGAGCGCGCCGATGACCGCGCCGCCATAATGGGCGAGCCGCTCGCTGGTCGTCCACTCGTCCGGCGTGTCAGAGCGCAGTTCGCGGATCAGTTGGACGCAGATCAGGTACAGCAGCATCACCGTCAGCGCGCTCGACAGGACGCTGATTAGGTTGACCCGCCAGCCCGGATCGCCGACCGGGATCATGCTCAACACGCGACCGAGCAGCAGGAACATCGGCGAGCCCGGCGGGTGCGGCACGCCGAGCGTGACCGACGAGGCGACAAACTCGCCGCAGTCCCAGAACGAGAACGTCGGAGCCATCGTCGCCAGATACAGAACGAGGGCGATCAGGAACACAGCGCCGGCGATCAGCCGGTTCAACTTCGCGTGGGACATACGGACGGGTTCGGAATAGGAAAAGGATCAGAAACGGTGGGGCACGTCGGGGTGCAACGGGGCGACAAGCGGTGCGACGGCAAGCGGTGCGACGGTGGCCGAATCGGGGTCGAGCATCAACCGCTCGGCCACCGCATCGCCGAGCATGACGCCGCGACGGGTCAGCCGAACGGTGCGTGCGTCGAATGCGATCAACCCGTCGGCGGCCAACTCGGCCAGTTCAGCGCTTCTTTCAATAGACAGATCGACGCCGAGCGCGAGCAGCGCGGTCAGATCGAGCCCGATTTCCGGTTGACGCAGGCCGAGGAAGATCCGCTCCTGCGCCAGCGCCCGACCGCCGAGCGTTTCGCCGTCGGCCACCGCAAACCCGTCGCGCTCAACCGAGTTGATGTAGCCGGTCAGGTGGCGCGAGTTCCAGTAGCGGACCCGTTCGGTCCCGACCGGTTGCGGCCCGAACACCCGCTCGGCCCAACCGCTCGGCAGCAGCCCGTGGGCGGCGGGACCGACGGCGATGCACGGCTCGTGTCGCCAGTAGCCCGAGTTATGTTGCGACTCGAAGCCCGGTCGGGCGAAGTTCGATACCTCGTACTGCCGATAGCTCGCCGCGCCTAATCGGTCGATCAAGTGGGTGAACTCGGCCGCGCACCGTTCATCATCGGGCACCACAACCTGTCCCCGGCGGACGTGGCGGTCGAGCATCGTCCCCGACTCGACCGTCAGGTTGTAAGCCGACAGATGCTCCGGCTCAAGCTCCAGTGCCGACCCAATCGACCGCTCTAGCTGTTCCACCGAGCCGCCCGGCAGACCGAACATCAGGTCGAGGCTCAAATTATCGAAGCCTGCCGAGCGAGCCAGTTGCACCGCCCGACGCGCCTCGTCGGCCGTGTGCACCCGACCCAAGCGGCGCAACTGGTCGTCATCGAACGATTGAACGCCGAGCGAGAGCCGATTGACACCGGCGGCGCGGTAGGCAGCGAACCGGTCGGCGTCGGTCGAGCCGGGGTTTGCTTCGAGCGTGATCTCGGCATCGGGTTCAAGCGAAAACCGGTCGCCGATCTGTCCGAGAATCGCCGCGACCTCGCCGCCCGTTAGCTCGCTCGGCGTGCCGCCGCCGAAATAGACCGTCGAGAGCGAGACGGCGCCCAACCGGTCGGCCCAAGTGTCAATCTCGCGCCCCAGCGCCCGCAGGTACGGCCCCCGCTCGCCGCTGACGACGAAGAAGAAGTCGCAGTACAGGCAGCGTTTTTCGCAGAACGGGACGTGCAGATAGAGACCAGCCATCGGGCGGCGCCTAACGAATCAGTCCGCCCAACCGACGCCAGCGGATCGAGGCGAGCTTGTCGACCGGATGCGTCCAGCCGACCTCCGGATCCCACGACCAGTACACGACCATCGCCCGGCCGACGATGTTCGGCTTCGGCACAAAGCCCCAGAACCGGCTGTCGAGCGAGTTGTCACGGTTGTCGCCCATCATCCAGTAATAATCCTGTTTGACCGTGTAGGCGCGGACCACATGACCGTCGATCAGAACGTTTTCGCCGTCGAACGAGTAGTGGTAGCCCGATTTCGCCGGGTCGCCTTCGAGGCCAAACTCGGCGGCCAGCACCGGCTTGTAGACGTCGAGGTTCGACCGGTCAATCGCCAGCACGTCACCCTGTTTGGGGACGACGACGGGACCGTAATTGTCCTCGTTCCACGCAGCGCCCATCGGGAAGATGTCCGGGTTGACGAGCCCGGCGGGCACCTGACCACGCTCCCAGTGCGTCCCGGCCAGCGTCGGCTGGAGCTGACCGTTGACCGACAGATGCTCGTCGTGGATCTCGATCCGGTCGCCCGGCAGGCCGACGCAGCGCTTGATGTAGTTCTGCTCGGGGTCCGGCGGCCAGCGAAAGACGATCACGTCGCCCCGGTCGGGGTGGCCGAACGGCGGAACGAGCCGGACGTTGACGAACGGGATGTAGATGCCGTAGGGAATCTTGTTGACGAGAAGGAAATCGCCGATCAGCAGCGTGCTCTCCATCGACCCCGACGGGATGCGGAACGCCTCGATGGCGACGACGCGGAGCACAACGGCGGCGATGATCGCGATGATCAGCGACTCGCTCCACTCCCGACCACTCCCCTTCTTCCGCCCTTTCCTGTCCGCCGCCGCACGCTCACCGGCCGACGGCGTTGACGAAACGCCCCGCCCCGACGGAGACGCTGCCGGATCGGCGCCCTCGCCACGCTTCGAGCGGCGAACGAATTCTTTTGCCCGGCTAACAGCCATGATCTGGCAACCTAAAAGGTGAACAACGGGACGGAGCGGACCAGATCGCTCAACTGTCCATCGACAGCACGGCGAGGAAGGCTTCCTGCGGCAATTCGACCCGACCGACGGTCTTCATCCGCTTCTTCCCCTCTTTCTGCTTCTCGAGCAGCTTGCGCTTGCGGCTGATGTCGCCGCCGTAGCACTTCGCCAACACGTCTTTCCGCATCGCCCGAACCGTGTCGCGCGCGATGATCCGCGAGCCGATGGACGCCTGAATCGCAATCTCGAACATCTGACGGGGGATCAGCTCTTTGAGTTTCGCGCACAGCTTCCGCCCCCAGTCATACGACTTGGCCCGGTGAACGATCATCGAGAGCGCATCGACCGGCTCGCCGTTGAGCATGATGTCGAGCTTGACCAGGTCGGAGGGGTGGTTGCCGATCAGCTCGTAGTCGAGCGACGCGGAC
>JBBSVG010000214.1:0-5509 GCA_038233775.1 Bacteroidota bacterium
ACTCGGCCACCCGGCGCGGTCCGCTGGTCTGGTCGTTCGGCTTGCCGAGTTCCTGCGTCAGCCGGATTGTGACGAGGTTGAGCGACTTTCGCAGCGCGGTGCGGAGCGTGACGTAGCCGCCACTCGAGCCGTCGGCGTTCTGCGGCGTGTACGCCCGGCCGGTGCTCGGGTCGTAGATGCTGATCGGCTGGTTCAGTTCCGGGTGCGACGGGGTGAAGCCGTTGTCGAGCGCGGTCGTGTAAACGAACGGCTTGAACGTCGAACCGGCCTGCCTCGCGGCGCCGAAGACGTGGTCGTACTTGAACCGGGTGAAATCGCCGCCGCCGACGTGGGCGCGAATGGCGCCGGTCTTCACGTCCATGACCGCAAAACCGACCTGCAACGTCGCCTCGCGGCGGAGCAGCGAATCGACGAACGCCTTGTTGCCCTTCAACCGGGCATACACAGCGGCGGCCGTTTCGCCGTCGTGGACCGCTTCGGAGAACGTTTCCGAGCGCCGAATCTGCCGCTCGGTCTCGGCGGGCGTCCACTTCCACTCGCGGTCGAACGCCTTCTGCATGTCCGGCACCTGCTTGCGGACGGCGGCCTCGGCGTGGCGCTGGATGCGCGTGTCGAGCGTCGTGTAGATCGTCAGCCCGTCGCGGTAGAGGTCGAGTTTCGGGTTGAGTTCTTTCAGCAGGTCGCGGGCTCGCTGCCGGACGTATTCGGTGAAATACGGCGCTTGGCCGTAGGTCGTGACGGGCACGTAGCCGTCGAGGCCAAGCGGCTGGTTGCGGAACTTGTCGTAGTCGGCCCGACTCAAATAGCCCGCGTTGACCATGTTGAACATGACCAGATCGCGCCGGGCTTTGGCCCGCTCGGGGTGGCGCAGCGGGTTGTAGTACGATTGGCCTTTGAGGATGCCGACGAGCAGCGCCGCTTCCGGCACCGTCAGCGCTCGGGCCGATTTCGAGTAGTAGGTCTGCGCCGCCGTCTCGATCCCGTACGAGTTGTTGCCATACGAGACAGTGTTCAGGTAGAACAGCAAGATCTCGTCTTTGGTAAAGTTCCGTTCGAGCTGAACCGCCGTCAGCATCTCGCGGATTTTGCGGTTGATGCTGACATCGGTGCCGACCTCGGTATAGAGGTTTCGGGCCAGCTGCATCGTGATCGTGGACGCGCCGCGAATCCCTTTTCCGGTCACCATCCCGTAGAGCACTGCGCCGAAACCGCGCATATCGACGCCCCAGTGCTCGTAGAAGCGCTGGTCCTCGGTCGCGATCAGCGCTTCCGGAACATGCTTCGAGACCGCGTTCAGCGTCGTCGGCACCCGGTTCTGGATGAACAGGCTGGTCAGCACGACGCCGTCGGAGGACATCACCTTCGTCGCAAGGGCCGGCTTCGGGTTCTCGAGCTGCTCGAACGACGGCATCCGGGCGATCAGCAGGATCACATAACCGACGACGAGCACGCCGAGGCCGATCCAAATCCACCGCTTCTTGTGGCTCGGGTCGCGCCATTTCATGTCCCTGAGCGGCTTCGACGGCGCGGCGCGGCGCGGTGCGACGGGACGGGCGAGCGGCGTATCGGGCATGGAGATCGGAGTCGGTCAGGGTTGGGCCGGAACAGTCGGCCGGGCGGCGATCCGGGGCGTAAACGTCGCCAGTTGCTCGGGCGGGGCCAGCGGATCGGGCCGCGTCCACAGTGCAACGGTCGCGCCATCGAACGTCGCGTAGGTGTGGTGTTCGAGCCAGTCGCCGGTGTTCAGGTACGCCCCGACGTGGCCGTTCAGTCCCGAATATTCGGTCAAAGTCGGCGCGTGGCGGTGGCCCATGACGACCACATCGACGCCGGTCGAGATCAGCGATTGGGCGTGCAGCCGCAGCCCGTCGTTTGGCCCATAATCCTTGCCGCCGGTGTGAACCCGGCTCGTCCGACTGGCCCACGACGCCAGCCCAATGCCCCAGTTCGGGTGCAGCTTCAGATACAACCACCGGTTCGCCCGCGCCCGCAGGATGCGTTTGAGGATCTTGTAGCCCAAATCGCGACCCGCCAACCCGTCGCCGTGGGCCAGATGAAAGCGCACGCCGTTCAGCGTCACGTCGATGGGATCGTCCGACAGCGTGCAGCCGAACTCGTCGGCGAAGTAGCGGCCGAGCCAGAAATCGTGGTTGCCCGACAAGTAGGTGATCGGGACGCCGGCCTCGGCCACGTCGGCCAGTTTGGCTAAAAACCGCTCGTGGCCTTTCGGAACGACATGTCGATACTCGAACCAGAGATCGAACACGTCACCGACCAGATATAGCCCGCTGCCGTCGCGGATCACGTCGTCGAGCACCGATAGAATCCGCCGCACCTTCGCCCGCTCGGCCTCGCGCCCCTCGAGCCCGAGGTGTAGATCGGATAAAAAGTACCAGTGGGGCATTGGGGGAGGCTATCAGCCGTCAGCTATCAGCTCACGGCAAGAAAAGGAAGCGGTCGGACGATCCAACCCCTCCCCGCCGGGGAGGTGGCGCGGTAGCGCCGGTGGGGGTCGTCGTTCAGGCGGCAACCCGTTCACCCCCCCGCTCGTCGGTCGCCGGCTGCCCCCCGGCGGGGGGCGGTTGGATCAGAGAAACCTTCAAACTTCGCTGAATGCAGCTCTATCAGCCGTCAGATATCAACTCACGGCAAGAGAACGGAAACGGAGGCGGTCGGCGGTGGTGGCTCCGTTCATGGATTCTGCGGCAGCGGAACGGGCGCTGGGCTTCGCCCGCGCCTACCGCCCAAGCTCACCACGAACGGAGAGCGGACCTTGCTCTGTACCGATGACTTCGGCGTGAGACCCTTCACTTCGTTCAGGGTGACAGACAACGCAGGGCGACCGGCAACGGCAACCGGCAACCGGCAACGGCAACCGGCAACCGGCGACGGCAACCGGCAAGACCGCCGCGCTACCGTTTCATCAATCCGCGATCAGCAATCTGAAATCGCCGTTTCATCGCTCATCGCTCATCACTCATCGCTTCCTCAGCCCCGCAGGGCGGCGAAGAGCCAGCGCCAGAGGGTGATGAAGCCGACGCACCAGACGGTTACGAGCAGGGCGATGATGAGCCGGGTCGTGCCGAGGACTTGGGCCTGCGCCTCGACTTGGGCCGGGCGGTGCTGTCGGGTGCGGTCGCGGGCGCTGTCGAGCGTCCAGCCGTAGCCTTCGGTGGCGGCGCGGATCGAGAGCAGACGCAAGCGGTCGGCGACCGGTTCGGGCAGCGGTGCGGCGGGCGAGCGGCGGTGCAGCCCGAGCGTCGTGATGACGGTCCACGCCCGGTCGCCGCAGGCAGCCTCGAACGCGGCGCGGGCGGCGGTCAGCTCGGGCGAATCGGCGTCGGTCAGCAGCGCGTGCTTGCCAGCCTCGACCGGTTGGCCGAGCGCCAAACACGATTCGGCCAGCACAGAGCGCAGATCGGGATCGAAGAAGCCGCGACCGAGCGCACCGGTCGCCACGTCCCGAGCCCGGAGCGGCTGGCCGGAGTCGAGCAGCGCCCGCGACCGCATCGCCGCGTCGGGTTTCGCTTGACGCCGACCGGCGCCGCGACGGACGCTCGGCACGACTTCCATCCGTCCATCGACGAGCCGCAGCGGCATGGCAGATCAGCAGAAGCCTGACAGCGCGTGCGCGCTACCCGGCGTTGGCCCGCAGCACGCGGAGGAAGTTTTCGCCCAGAATCAGCCGCACGTCGTGGGCCGAGTAACCGCGTTCGAGCAACAACCGGGTCACTTCCGGCAGGTCGGCGACGCTGTTCAGCCCGAGCGGCAGCGCCTCGATCCCGTCCCAATCGGCGCCCAAGCCGACGTGATCGGCGCCGACGAGTTTCACGAAATGGTCGATGTGGTCGATCAACAGGCTCAGCGGCGGACGAAGCTCGTCAAGATGACCGTCGAGAAAGGCGCGGCGGGCGGCTTTGAAACCGAGCGAGTCGGCCCCGAACCGGGTTTTCAGCGCGTCGATTTCTCGGGCGTATTGTTTGGGCTGGGCGGCGCGGCGCGGATAGTAGGTCGAGTCGAGGAAACCGGGGTAGAAGTTGACGAACACGACGCCGCCTTTCGCGGCCAGCGCTTGGACCTGATCGTCGCGCAGGTTGCGGTAGTGCGGGTTGATCGAGTGGCTCGACGAGTGCGACGCGATGCACGGTTTCGTCGAGGTCGCAAGGGCGTCGGCGAAGGTCTGCGGGCCGACGTGCGACAGATCGACCATCACGCCGCGTGCGTTCAGCCGCCTGACGACCTGCCGACCGAAGTCGGTCAGCCCGAGTTTCTGGCCGGGTTTGGCCTCCGACTCGTCTTTGCCGCTCGTCGCCCACGGGGTCGAGTTGTTCCACGTCAGCGTCAGGTAGCGCATTCCCCGGTCGGCCAGCCGGTCGAGCTTGGCTAAATCGTCCTCGATCATCTGCCCACCCTCGACGCCGATCAAGCCAGCGATCTTTCCGCTGGCGACGATCCGCTCGACATCGGCTGCCGTCCGGGCCAACTCCAGCCGCTCCGGGGCGCGACGGGCGGCGGACTCGAGCGAGTCGATCATCCGGTTCGCCTCCGAGAACGAGCGCTTGCCGACCTCGAACTTCGGATCGACCCAGACCGAGAACACCTCCACATCGACGCCGCCCTCGGCCAGTCGCGGCAAATCCGAGTGGCCCTTGTCGCTCCGCGTGACCATATCGCGCCCGTCGAGCACCTCGCTCAACACGTCGTTGTGCGTATCGACGACCAGCGCGTCGCGGTGCAGCGTGCGGTAATCGACGGTCTGGGCGGTGGCGCAACCGGTCATGGCGAGCAGAAGCAAGGGCCAGAATTTCATAGGGATGGCGGATGAACTGGAATCAGTTTTTCAGGGATTCGTCGGCGGCGCGTCCGACAACGCCGCCCGCAGTTGGTCAAGCGAGGGGAAGCCGCTGCCGGGCCGCTCGGCCTCCATCCGCTCCGCCTCGGCCAACGCCGACTCGGCCGCCTCGACATCGGACCGATCCTCGGCCTCGTCGAGTTCACGCAACCGCTCCAGATCGTCGAGCGTCACCAGCGCGACGGCGTCCTTGCCGTGACGCTGAATCACGATCCGCTCGCCGCCGACCGTGACGCGGTTGACCACGCGCGACAGCTCGATTCTGGCCGTCTGCAAAGCGATTCGTTCCATAATAACTCCCGATTGTACCGCTCGAAAGATAGCAGCCTCGGTCGGCCGTTTCGGCAAGCGGACGCGGTCAGTCGGCGGTGAAGCCGGTTTTGTGGGAACCGTCGCAGAACGGCTTGTTGGCCGATTGGCCGCAGCGGCAGAGGGCGAACCGGGTGTCCTCACGCACGACGGTTCCATCGGCGCGGCGGAGCGAGACAGCGCCCGTCACGAGCAGCGGTCCGTTCGGCTGAACGGTGACGACAACCGGCGCGGTGCCCGGTTCCGCCGCCGTGGCATCGACCGGACCGCCGACGGCTTCCTCGTCCGGCGCGACGTTGGTCGCGGTCCCGGCAGAGGGCGCGTGGGTCGAATCGAGCCGATGGACGC
>JBBSVG010000215.1:0-5502 GCA_038233775.1 Bacteroidota bacterium
GAGTGGAATGAGTGGCGCAACAAGGCCAAGACGGTCAACAACGGTATCCTATACGGTCGTAGCGCAGAAGGCATCTCGGATGCGCTGGGCGTCGATCTGAGCGTGGCAGAGAACGTCCTGCGGCAGTTGAAGTGGACTTACCCGATGTTCGTCCGACTGGAGATGGCGGCCGATCTGATTCTGAGCGAACAAGGCAAGCGCCTGTCCCGGCGTCGTGAAGAGCCGCTGTTGATCTACGGTGTCGAGCGGGACAATCCGTACTGGCGACCCGATTACCAGAGCGCTCTGGGCTACGTCGGCTGCAAGCGGAAGCTGATGTCGTGGCTGGTCCAGGGCGTCGCCGCCTATCAGAGCCACCTGACGCTCGATCTATTCATGGCCCGGCTGGCGGAGGCTGGCAAGTCGGAAGAGATCGAGTTTGAGACGAACATCCACGACGGCTTCATCTTCAGCGCCACCGACCCGATGCTGCTTAACGAGGCAACCGGAGTGTTTGAATCATGTCTGGTCGAAGCAACCCACAGCCTGTTCCCCGAACACGTCGATGCCGGGTTCAAGCCGAGGATGAGCGACTCGGTCCGACGGTCACTTGTTACCAACGATGGCGATGATCTGACCGAGCAAGAGTTCGCGTATAGGAAGCTCGGATTTGCCCCTGTGGGCGTCTCTACCTTCTCGCGTGCCCCTCAACCGGGACTGAGGCTGAGACGGGCTGACGACAGAGCGGAATCGTCTCGTCTGCTCATCCATCCATCGCACCTGTGCCCATCGGCCGTCCAGGTGGCACGTCAGGCGGCTTGAGAATCAAGCGGGGAGTCTGTATCCGTAAGGCCCCCGCTCGAATCGTCCATACAAGTCGCTAACAATCAAACGCTACATCTCAGCATACTATATGTATCACATAACGAGAACGGAACGAACCACCCGAATAACCGCCTAACCCCGCTACCCATCTAACCAGAAACCGATATACCCAATGCTTGATCCGTGCTAACGGGAAACCCAAGAGAGATTGGATAGCCGACTCAATGGAACCCCGAAACCAGATCTCCAACCGAGCGATTCCATAACGCAAACCCCAGAACTGAAACCCTCAGACAAGGGATAAAAGCAACTCTATATCGTTCGTTTTATCTGCCTGATGATGCAGAACATCAATGGATCGATCCGATAAGACTGAATATTTATTCATCTCGTATTTGTCTCAATTGAGACAGAATCAAGACACTTAGAACACATAGGTTTCGCCCTCGATACGAACTGAAATAATCCTCAAAAAAGCCTCACAATAGAAATGGTTAAAGCAGTCCAGATCGGATTGCTGCCCGTCTCTATTCGTGGAGGTTTATCATGTCCAGCACTGCCGTCGCCATCCAGATGCCTTCTGTCTTCCCGGTCAAGCCGGAACCCGTCTCGATTCGTCAGCACATTGCCGTCAAGGACACCACGCCCGATCCGGCCGCACTCACCACCGGTCTCGATCAACTCCAGCAGTCTCTCGCCACGCTCTTCCTCGCCCAGCAGCAGGTCGCGCCCAACTGTCGTCTGACCGCCAGTGCCATCGGCAAAGCGTACCGGTTCGCTTCCGTCGCCCTGACCCGTGTGGCGACCCTGATGGACGTGCTGACGTTGCAGGCGTGGCGTCAGTTCGAGATGCGGCTCCGCGAACACATGCCGATGCAGACCGAACGCGAGCAGATCGCCGCTGCGCTCTCAACCCACATGTTGGCCCTGTCGGCGTGGGAGAAGGCCGGTGAGTGGATCGTCGATGACGGGCTGTTCTCAAAGATTCGCGGCGTGCGGAAGGAAGATGGGGTGCAGAACCGGCTGCGTCAGCTCAACCAGTGGGCGGAGCGTCACCCGAATCCCGAGGCCGCGTATCGCCGTGTCCGTGTCAGTCTGGTGGCCGACAACCGGGAAGGTGTGATCCGGGTCTTCACGCACGATAACACTGATCAACCGATCCGGCTCGGCTGGCTCAATCCGAAGTACGCTCAGGCATTGTTGCCGCTGGTTGAGTCCGGTCGGCTCAGTTGCCGCATCAGCGAGGTCCGTGAGGCTCAGGGCATCTTCGGCTGCAATATCCGACTCGACATCATCGGCATCACGGCCGATCCGGTTGCCACGTTCGAGGTCAACAAGCGCCGCGTCCTTGACGAAAAGACCGCCGAGATGAACGAGGAGATCACCACGCCAGAACCGCAGGCCGAACGGGTTCAGCGGGCCTACAACGACGTTCACCAGATGTTCCATCCAGCCAAGCGGGCGTAGGCACAAGCGGGTTCTCGTAAGTTCGAGATTCTCCGCACAGAGCAAGATTTCATTCACGGGGCTGCCTCTTTCGAGGGGTGGCCCTTTCTGCGTTCAACTCAACCGGAGACACCCCATGAGCGACACACCGGCCGACGAACAGGCCAAGCGGCAGGAGAAGTACAGCCGCGCCCGTCAGATGCTTCAATCCGGTCTTGCCCACATCCAGCACGACGCCGAGGCTCTTGAACGATACCTGAGTTTCCGTGCCCGGTTCTGGTCGTTCAGCATGTCGAACGTGATGATGATTCAAGCGCAGCGGCCCGACGCTCAATTCTGCATGGGCTTCCGTCAGTGGATCAAGCAGGGTCGATCCGTCAAGAAGGGCGAGCACGGGATTCTGATCTGGGTGCCCGCTTTCCGCAAGCCGAACCAGACCGAGATTCAGGCCGGAGCCGATCCGATCCAGAAGAAGCTCTTCTTCACGCCCGGTTATGTCTTCGACATCTCCCAGACCGAACCGATCCCGGATCATCCCGATCCGATCACCTACGCCCCACCGTTGCCGCTGATTCAGGGCGACGACTTCCAATTCCTTTCCGAGCGATTCGTCTCGGCTGCCGGACAACTGGGCTACGCGGTCGAGTTCAAGTCGTGCGGCACCGCCAACGGGTACGCTGATCTGCGGCACAAGCTGATCGCCATCGACCCGGAACGGCCGGTCAACTCTCAGACGAGAACGCTCTGTCACGAACTGGCCCACGCCATCGCCCACGATCTGTCGAAGGATCGCAAGGTGTCGCGTCAGGTGAAAGAGGTCGAGGCGGAAGGATCAGCATTCCTCGTCTGCGCGTCTCTGGGGCTTGATACGAGTGCGTACAGCTTCGGCTACTTGAAAGACTGGTCCGGTGGCGACGACGCCCTGTTGGTCAGCACGCTTGACGTGATCGATGATACAGCGCGGGCCATCCTGACCGCCATCGGTTCGCCCTTGCTCAGATCGTCTGGGGAAGCGTCGGTCGTTCAATCCCCCGATTCGCCGGAGCAACCCTTCCAACTGGCAGCCTAAACCATCAACCACCAACAGGAGAACAAGACATGATGAACATGCTGAGACTCATCATCAAGGTCGGCAGTCTGGTCGTTGCCGTTGCCGAAGCGGTCTTGAAAGACCATGGCAAATAGCATAAGTCGCCGTTGCCGCACATCAAGAGGCCCTAGGAAACTGGGGCCTTTTCTCATTCCACCGCACCCAGCCGTTCTCAGCGCGATGTGTCTCCGAGTGAGGCCACCGTCCCCGAGACCGGAGGGACTATTCCCCCCATACCATGCCCATCGTCAGCAAAGCAACCATCGTCGTTTCGGCGCGAGATGATGTCGAGATTCGCGCCAGTCTGACCCATCCCGAAGGCCGTGGATGGCGAGTCGAGATTCGTGTGGTCGGTCAACCCCCCATCAAACGCAGCCTGGGACGCCACCAGCCCGAAGCGATGGACAAGTGGGCGCTCGTCAAGGCCACCATGCTGATGGGACAGGTCAGTCGCCACGAGGCCAGCACGATTCTCCGGCAAGTCGAGACGTTGGTCGGCACACCCGCACCTGAACTGAAACCCGAGAGTCAGCCAATCCACCGTGCGACACAGGTTGGCATCACGCCCATCGTCCAACCGATCATCGCCCCGGTCGCTTACCCCACACCGGCAAAGCTGCCCACGATGGCGGCGTTCATCAAGTGGTACTTCAAGACACGACAGGGGGACCGGAACTTCAACGACAAGACGCGGATACTCACATCTATCGCGCTTCGGCGGCTGCTGTCATTTGTCGGGGATGTCCCGTTGCCCGAGATCACGCCCCGGTCGCTGGAAGCATGGAAGAACGCACTTTCCGATTCGGACAGCCCCCGCTCGCCGGGGAAGAAGCTCAGTAGCGCGACAGTCAACACCTATCTCCGAAACATCAGGGCAGCGTTCGGTTACGCCGGTCGGGTCGAGGAGCTGGCAACCTTCGGCGTCGATGAACTCTGGCTCAAACGTCTGAACCGAGCCCGATACATCAAGGTCCAAGAGACCGGACCCAAGGCGTTCAGCCCCGAAGAGATTCATGCTGTCTGGAAAGCATTTGCTCTGGCAGCCGAGTCAGACCCGACGATGCAGATCGCTTGGGAGATGGCGACGGTGAGCATCCTGACGGCAGGTAGATTGGGTTCGATTGTGCGTCTGATGGTCAAGGACGTGGCGTTATCCGATGAAGGAGCAGTTGTCACGTTTCGCAATGCGAAGGGCGGGAAGACGTATTCGGTTCCCGGTGGCCGGGACTTGCGGGCCATCCTGATCAAGGTCTTGAACGGTCGGCAGACGCCCGAAGCGTATCTCTGGCCGAGTCCGAAACATCCCGACCGGTCGTGGGAAGCGGGCAATATCTCGAAGAAGGTAGGGAGGCTCTGTAAGCGAGCCGGGGTCGAGAAGGGCCATTTCCACTCCCTGCGTCACACGGCCATTACAAGGGCACTGGAAGCCAATGGTGGCGATCTACGAGCCGTGCAGGAACTGGCTGCTCACAGCAACATCAGTACAACGGCGGGCTACCTATCGACCTTCCGTGAGAACGTGATCCGTGCCGGTCGTGGGTTGGATAACATGCTGCCGAAGTAAGTTGGACGAAGAGCAGCCGCAGTTTGGGCTGTTCTTTTTTTGCCACCTTCTCCAGTACGACCCCAGAGCCAATGAGCACAATCCCGAGATGGTTGAGCACAGTTTTCGAGCACAGTTTGCCATTTCTACCAAACGCAAAACGCCCGACTCCGAAGAATCGAGCGTTTCCGGTGGGCCGCCAGGGAATCGAACCCCGAACCCTCTGATTAAGAGTCAGATGCTCTAACCAATTGAGCTAGCGGCCCGGTTGGGGAGGGCAAAGATACGGCACGAATCCGGGCCGTGTCAAGCCTCCGCCGGGGATTTTACCTCGTCGCCGGTGAAGCGGGCGCGGTGGCCGGGGCGCCGGCGTTCTGTGCGCCGGTCGGCTTGGCGCCCTGCAACTGCTCCTGCGACGGAATCGCGCTGCCCGGCGGCGTCTGCGGGGCCGGGGCGGCAGCGGGCGCGGCCTGCTCGGTGGCGCCCTGCTGAATCAGATCACCGGCTGTCTGAGCGCTCGGCATGAACAGGTTTGCCACCAAGCACAGGGCAAGAAACCCGATCCCGAGCACCCAAGTGGTGCGCTCGAGCACGTCGCCGGTGCGGCGGACGCCGAAGA
>JBBSVG010000216.1:0-5489 GCA_038233775.1 Bacteroidota bacterium
GAGACCCCGGCGCCGTTCAATTGAGGGCCGAAATTGCGCGTTGCCGTGGAAAGCAATAGAGCACCGGGCGTAAATCCCTTGGTCAAATTTCCATTCACTGGTTGCAGGAACCAGACGGCCGATGTCTTAAAGTCAGCCTTACACTTGTCAGAATCATGAGCAATACGATTGCGTATTTTGTTAGCGTTTGAGAGGAGATCGGCCTTCGCTGTCAGTGAGCCATAGTTGTGTCGTGCGAAGAAGAAATCGGCGGTTCTCCACACCCAGCGAGCGTCCGACACCTTTAGATAGTTTCTCAATGGATCGTAATTAACGTCCTGTGATAGTAGTTCGTACGCGTGTCCAATATCAATAGCACGTCCAAACTTTGGTGGTGGGCTGTGTCCCGAGTCCGCTGCTGCGCCAGCGAGATAGCGGACCAAAGTTCGTTCAAGGAATTCCTCCCAAGCTGCAATCACGCCCATAAATGCGAGTCCAGTAATCTGTCTCACATGCTTTGGGTGAATCCCTTGGGTTGCGTTTGGATGGACTTGTTGCGGCAATCCACGTAGAGCGGCGACAAGGCTTCTCGCTGTGGATATTTCCGCAAGGAAGGCGTCCCGCGTGTGGGTGACTTTTGGACGACGGCCGGGCATATGGTGATTCCTGTCTACCGATTATACGGAATCGATTCCGCATAACATCCGAGACCGGTCGTTAGAGGCGAATCGGTCTGCCCGTCTGAGTTTACGCCGAACCTATGCAATTTTAAAGGCGGACGCAAGTGCTTTTTTGAAATTGCCGGGCTTATGCCTTGATGCCGCCGATTCACGGGAGAGCGGTGTCCAAACCGCCCGGTCAGGCGAGCCGGGCGCCGCCTTCGAGCGAGGTCAGAACGCGGCGGAGAGGCCGAGTTGGATGGTTAAGAGATCGGTGCGGGAGCGCTGGGTGTCGAACGTCACGCTCGGCGATTGGTTGCCGCCGGAGCGACGGATCGAGCCGCGCTTTGGATGGTCGGTTTCGCTGCTTGCCCCCCGCACAATGAACTCTGACTTACCCGGTCAGCTGCAACCGTTCTCGTCAGACCTCCATCGCGCGAGCGCTCACCCGATGCGCTACGCCGCCTGCGACGACGCATCCGGCGCACGCGGGGTCAGCACGACGCCGACGCGGCCAGCTGCCACCTGTCGCTCGCGGAGAAACCGGCCGAGAGCCTCCAGGTCGAAGCCCGCATCCGCGAACAACGCCTCTCGCGCCGCACGCACCTCCGCGACCACGGAGTCGTCGCCTTCAGACATCACCGGCCCATCTGCCCCTCGCTTATCCATCCCCAAGTCCATCACGTTCCTCCCATCAGTTCGTCCGGCGTCGCGATCACGGGCGGTGCGTATCCGGCCACTCGGCACGCCGTTTCGATCAACGGCCGCAGCTCTGCGTTCGCGATGTGCCGCATGTTCCACGTCAACAGAAACTCGATCCCGTGCACTTGCTTCGAGTCGAACTCAACCTATGCAATCCCAGCGTCGAACGCAAGTGAAATGATTCGCCCACCGGATGACCATCCCGGCCGGACACGAAACCGCCCCGATTCCGTCGCTGGAACCGGGGCGGATCGCGTTGGTGCAGCAGGTCAGAACGCGGCGGAGAGGCCGAGTTGGATGGTCAAGAGATCGGTGCGGGAGCGCTGGGTGTCGAAGGTCACGCTCGGCGACTGGTTGCCGCCGGAGCGGCGGATCGAGCCGCGCTTCAGGTAATCGGCCTCGCCCCCGGCCAGATAGCGGAGCTGGAGGTCGATGAACACGTCCGGCCCGAGCTTACCGTCGGCCTGCGGGTGTTTGGCGCCCTCGGAAACGCGGAACTTCAACCCGCCGCCGCCGCCGTAGGAGAAGGCCCCGTCGTCGAAGTTGTTCGACGAGGCGACCGCTTCCTGCGAGTTCTGGCTCTTGATCTCGGTCGTGGTGAACAGGTACTTGAACCCGACCAGCCCGTCGAGATACGGTTCGACCACGCCGCGCACCGGTTGGACGCGGAGCAAAAGGTGGCCGAGGGCGATGTTGTTCGTCGTCGAGACATCGACCGTCACGTCGGGGATCGTCGTGCTGAACGGCTCGCGGCGCGACTCGGAACCGTAGATCATGAACCCGAGATCGGCACCGAGCACAAGCGACCGGTTCGCCAGCCCGACGCCAATGAAGCCGTCCAACCCGCCGCCTGCTCGGGCCGACTGCTCTTTGAACTTGCCCTGTGGAATCCCGACGAGCACACCGAGTCCGCCTTCGAAGCTCGGTTTCTGTGCCCGTGCCACCGTCGGCAGGGCAAGCGGGAGCGCGAACAGGACGGGCAGCAGCACACGCGGGGAGAAGCGAACGGTCATATCGAGCCTCGGGGTCTGGGGATTTTCGGGGAACCGAATTGGCCTTACGCAACGACAAATGCGGAAGTTGCAGCCCGTTTAACACGCCGCCGCCCCGACTCTCTGGGCGAGAACCGGGGCGGCGGTGCTTCCAAAGAGCGCCCGTTAGCGCAGCAGCGTCAGTCGCGTGACGGCGGTTTGAGCCCGGCCGTCGGTGCCGGTGGCGGTCAAGCGGGCGAGGTAGAGGCCGCTCGGCAGTCCGCTCGCGTCGAACGTCGCGCGGTACGATCCGGCCGGTTTGGATTCATCGACCAGCGTTTTGATCCGCCGACCGAGCGCGTCGAACACGTCGAGGCGGACGTTGCTGACGGCCGATAGCTGATAGCTGATCGCTGTAGTCGGATTGACCGGGTTCGGCGCGGCGGGCAGCAGCCGGAACGTCAGCGGCGTCGAAGCGGGCGCGTCAGGCTCGACGGCGACCGGTCGGGCCGACATGAAGACGTGGTAAGAGCCGGGCGCGAACGTGATCGTGACCGACCCGCCACCGCCGACGGTGAACGACGTGTCGCTCATCGCATCGTACCAGACGCCGGTCGAGGGGAACGTGACGGCCGTCGTGTAAGTCGTCACGCCGAAGTTGCCCATCACGACGGCGTTGGCCGATGGGTTCGTCAGCGTGATCCGCTTCAGGTCGCTGCTGACCGAGAACGACGCCGTCGTCTGCGTGTCGGTGAAGACCGGGTTCTGCTTCCGCAGCGAGAGCAGCTTCGACCATGTGTCGTAGAGCGCGCGCCGCTTCGGGTCGGTTAGGTAATCCCAGCGGATCGGCTTCTCGCCCACGCGACCGTTGTAGTCGATGGAGAAGTCGTAGCCGAGTTCGCCAAACTGCCAGATCATCTTCGGTCCCGGTTGCAGCAGGAACAGCGCACCGGCGGCCTTCTCGCGCTCCAGCGCCGTCGCTAGGTCTTTTGGCGTATAGCCTGTGTTTGGGTTCGAGTTGCCGAAAGTCAGGTTCTTGTACATCAGCCGCTCCTCGTCGTGGCTCTCCATATACGTCACGAGGTTCGGCGCGGCGAACGAGCGGTTGCGCCAGAAGCCGCCGGAGAAATCGGACTGGCTGGTGTAGCCCATCGTCGTCTGGTTGTACGCATTGTTCAGGTTGCCCCAGACCATCATCCCCGGCCGACCGGCGCCGATGCCGTAGCCCGTCAGCGCCTGCTCCTCGCGGTTCTCGGTGAACAGCTCGAGGATGACATAGGCGGTCGGATCGACGTCCCAGATCTTGCTCGCCATCCGCTGTAGCGTGTTGACCCGCGACAGGTCGTAGTTCGCGGCCGTCGATTCGGTCGATTGGCGTTGAGTAAACCCTTTCGCCAGATCGAACCGGTAGCCGTCGATGTGGTACTCGGTCAGCCAGTAAGCGTTGACCCGGTCGAGCCAGTAGCGCGTCGCCGTGCTCTCGTGGTTCAGATCGACGAACACGCCGTACGGATGCGGCGCACTGAGGTTCGTGTAGATGTTCTCGGCCGTCGGTCCGCCATACGCGCCGTCGGTGTTGTAGAGCCGAATGAGCGGCGACTGGTTGGTCGCGTGGTTGTAAACGACATCCAGCACGACCGCGATGCCGCGCTGATGGCAGGCATCCACAAAGCGCTTGAACGATTGGGGCGTCCCATACGCCTTGTCGAGCGCCATGTGGAACATCGGGTTGTAGCCCCACGACAGGTTGCCCTCGAACTCCGCCACCGGCATCAGCTCAATCGTGTTGATCCCCAGCCGCTGGATATAATCGAGCGTATCGACGAGCGTTTGATAGTTCTTCGCGGCGGTGAAGTCGCGCACCAGTAGCTCATAAACGACCAAATCTTTCTGCGCCGGGCGCCGGAATCCTGCGTCGTGCCACCCGAACGCCGGTCGCGCCGTCTGCAAGACCGTCACCGGGTAGAGCGTCTTGCCGCTCGGGTACGGCTTCAGGTTCGGGTACGTCGCGGCCGAGATGTACGGATCGTTCGACGGATCGAGGATCTTTTCCGAGTACGGATCGCCCATCCGAATCGTCCCGTCAACCAGATACTGGAAGGCGTACTCGGTTCCCGGCGTGAGGCCGGTCAGCGTCAGCCAGTAGCGGACGGAATCGGCGCGAACCGAATCCTTCGCCATGAAATAGGCCGGCTGGACTTCCCAGTTGTTGAAGTCGCCGATGACGTAAACGAACTTCTTCTTCGGTGCGTAAAGCGAGAGCGTCGCTCGGGTCGGATCGGCCGGGTCGTAGGTGATCCCGTCTTTCAGCCCGACCGGGATCGGTGTGTAAACAGGCGCCGGGTTGACCGTCGCGGCGAACTCGGCCACGCCGGTTGCGCCGCTCGCGTCGGTCGCTTCCGCCCGAATGATGCGCCGCCCGGCCGTCGGCAGGCTCAGCGTGGCGCTCAGCGTTTCGGTGTTCGAGACGGTTTGCTGGACGACGCCATCGACTAGCAGACGCAAGCTGGTGATCGCTCCGGTCGTCGAGGACGAGGCGACGGTGACCGTGAACGGCTGGTTCCGCTCAACGATCAGCGGCGAGAGCGCGCCGACCGTCGGCTGGGTGAAGCGGAGGCTGACGCCGCTGTCGTAGATATCGACAAAAATGTCCTTGTCGCCGGTGTCCTTGCCCGTTTTAGTCGGCGCCGGACCCTCGTTGCGAAAGACGAAAGCGAGCTTGACAATCCGGTCGGTCGTCGGGACGCCGTAGTAGGCGCGCGGGTTGGCAATCGTCAGCGTGTAGGTGTCGGGCGCGATCCGGGTCAGCTTCGTTTCCGGCGTGTCCTGGCCCCAGGCAGTCTTGACGTACTTCCAGTCCGACGGCTGCGTGCTCTTGTCGGTGATGACGCCGGTGTGGGCGTAGATCGAGCCGGTGTAGCCTTTCAGCCCCATCGTGCCCCGGTCGGCGTGGAAGGTGATCGTGACCGGATCGGTCGGCCCCGGCAGCGCCGGATCGGTCGTAACGACCTGGGCCAAGAGCGGCCGGGCGCCCATCACGACGGTCAGCAAGGCGAGCAGCACGACGGCCCGAAGGCGCGAGAGGACAACGGTCATGGAACAAAACTCCCCGTTGAGGATGGAGAAAAAACGCGCGATTCAGCGGTTCGGTCGCCAGCGCTTGCGGACGATCCAGCCC
>JBBSVG010000217.1:0-5481 GCA_038233775.1 Bacteroidota bacterium
CATCGATCTCGCCCCCACAACGGCCCCACCGACCGCGTTCCGCCTGCTGCCCGCATCGCCAAACCCGTTCAATCCGACGACCGCGATCCGCTATCAGCTATCGGCCGTCAGCACCGTCAAGATGGACGTGTTCGACGCGCTTGGCCGCCGGGTGCGCGTGCTGGTTGATGAAACCAAACCGGCGGGTTCGTACACCGCGACGTTCGACGCAGCCGGGCTGCCTTCGGGTGTCTATGTCATTCGGATGACGGCCATCGGCCCCGACGAACGGTTCAACGCCATCGAGCGGGTGCTGCTGGCGAAGTAGATCGTCGGTCGGACACAACGAAAAGGGGCGATGCTGACCAATTCAGCGTCGCCCGCGTTGGTTTGAGAAAGAGCGGGTCGCACCCGAGCACCGCCCCGGCCGCTGCGGTCCGGTCGCCGGGCAGCAACAGGTAAGCGATCAGGTTCGTATCGGCGATGATCACGGCCGGTCACCAGCTCGCTGACCCTCATCCAGCTCCACCTGCCGCTCGATATCATCCCGCCCCCCCCGCATCCTCACCCGCTACCGCGTCACCACCGACCCCGACGCGCCCACTTCAGATCCGGCCTGATCGACCGTCGTTTGCGTGTCAGAAGCCCCATCATGATTTCTTGCCGAGCAAGGAAAGGCACTAAAAACGCCCTTGTAATCCATTGCGGCGCAACGTATTATAGAGGGTCGCGCAGGAGGATTGAGACCGCGTCGGGTGATAGCCGAGGTAGCACGTACTCCTCACAATTCATGACCTTCCCCCTCTTATGAAACGCAATCTGAAGTTGACCTTCCCGTTGGCCTGCCTCCTCGGCCTGTTGATGCTGGGCCTGCTGGCGGGCTGCGGCGGCCCCGGCGGGGCTGCTGGTGATCCCGGCGGAGCCGCTGGTGACCCCGTGGCCGGTAGCCTCGACGGCGGCAAGCCGGTGGGCTTGTTCTTCGTGACGAAGAACATCCTGGGCAACTTTCGCACGATGACCTACTACTTCAGCCCCGAGGGTGTGGCCTACGAAAACCCGCCCGGCCTGAGCCCCACTGAACTGGCTGCGACGCCGGCCGGGTCGCAAGGCCGCTACACGGTAGACGGCCAAACGCTCAGCATTGCCTGGACCGGCTCCGAGCAGCCCGAAACCGATGACATGACCACGCTGGACGGCGGCTTCGGCTGGAGCGGCGGCGCTATTTTCTCGGCTGTGGGGCCGTTTAAAAGCGCCGACCAGTTGGTAGGCTCCTTCGAGGGCGGGGTGAGCACCATTGCCTCGGCGATGGGACAGGCCGTGGTGTCGAAGTCGCTCACCTTCAACGCCGACGGTACCTACACCGGCAGCGGTGTGGCAACCTCTACGTCGGTGACGGAGAGCAGTGTGGCCGAAACCGGCGGCACCTCCAGCCAGTCCGGCCACTGGACGCTTGACGGCTGGTACCTGACCCTCACCGACGCGCAGGACCACACCGTTCGCGACATCGCCTACCCGGTGAACACCAGCAGCAGCGATGTGTCGCTGTTCAATTTCAACGGCATGGCCTACTCGCGCCAGTAGCCGCGCTTGGCAGGCCCAAAACTTTCCACCCCGCACGGCTCCTCGCTCAGAAGATTGAGCGCCGAGCTTGACCGCCCCAAACGCAGAGCGCCCCGACGGGTCCGGTCATCCGGTCTGTCGGGGCGCTGCTGTTGATCCAACTTCGGCCGCTGCTCCTCATCCTGGCTTTCTCGGCGACCGCACGTCCTTGCGCCCTGCTCGGCTGGACCCGGCGCTGATCGACTCGCGCTCCTTGCTGCCCACCGCTTGCGCCCGTCTCCGTAGCATGGACAGGTAGAGTCCCTCGACCTTCTCCCTTGCCCACGGCGTCTTTCGCAGGAACCGCAGGCTCGACGGGACGCTCGGATCGCTGGTGAAGCACCGGATCGAGATGCGTTCACCGAGCGCGTCCCAGCCGAAATGGGCCACGAGTTCACCCAGCATCCGCTCCAGCGTGACGCCGTGGCGCGGGTCTCCCGGCGGTTGCTGCGGATTCATCAGGCGGTCTCTCAGCGGATTCGCGGCGGTGGGTCGGTCCCGGACCCGGTCACGTGTCGCCGTCGCTCACTGACCGTGCCGTCGGGGATAGTCGGCCGCGATCTGGCCCACCACCTGATCGGCGATCCACCGCCGGACCGGCAACGTGTAGTGCAGCGGGTCGTTCGCCGCCGATCTGTAGCAAGCGCTGGACTCCCACAGGAGCCGCTCTCCTCCAGCCGAGAACTGCCCGCTAATATCGACGATCCGCAGACCGGGGTACCGCTCGGGCAAGGCGAGGATCGCCAGTGACAGGTCACGGGCATACGGGTCGGGCGTGGTCCGTCCTGGGGGGACGGTGGCGATGAAGACCCGACCGGCCGAGTGCCCCGCCGCCACCCACTGACCGACCAGCTCCGACAGGTACCCCGCCTGTGCCGCTGGGGATTCCCCTCGGGGGTTGTTCGTCCCCAGCGCGATATAGACGTAACTGTCGGCGTCGGGCACGTAGGCGCTCACTCGGGGCACATCGGTCCGTCCGAACGTGCGGCCGGGGTTCCAGGTCGTCCCGGCCTGCCCGAGCACCTCGGCCTGAAACCGGGTGTGGCCCATGGCCGTGTCGAGCGCCGCCGGGCCGGAACCGGGGAACGACCCCCCTGGGCCGAGGCCGCTGCCGCTCATCGAGTGGTTGATCGCCGACACCGTCCACCCGCCGGTGAACCCCCGGTCGACCGCTCGGGTCTCGATCAGCCCGGTCAGTTGATCACGGCCTTGTGGATCGGTGGCCCGGAGCCGAACGGTGCCGCGAAAGCTCGATGCGGACTCTGGGCTGATGTAGGCCCACACCGTCCACCGGCCGAGCGAATCCGTACCGCCATCCGAGTTGCTGTCGCCGAAGACGGTGACGCGAATCTGCCGGGTGGCGACGGGTCGCGCACCCGGAGTGCCTGCGGAGCCAGGGCCAGCCGAAGGGGTGAGCGAGCGGCAGCCGACGAGGGCGAGCGTGCCCGTAAGCAGCGCGGCCAACCGCGCATGGGGAACGTGACGGGTGGCGATCATGGGTTGTGGTCGGGTGCAGCGAGGGGGATCGTCGGTGCCGATGCACCGGTCCCGACGCTCGCGGTTGTTGGATCAAACCTGTCTGAATACCGCTCTCCCGAGCGGTGCGGTTGATGAAACAGCGTATCGTTGCCGGGCCGGGGGAAGCACACAGTTCCTCAGCGCAGATCGAACTGGGCGTACCGGGCATCGATCAGGTCGTGGAAGGCGTGTTTCATTGGGTCCGGGAGGAAGCTGATATCGATGAACCGGTGCCAGTCGGGCCGAACCCCGGCGAATCGCGTCATCATCGTATCGATGACCTTCTCCGGCAGGCCAGCACGTCCGGCGGCCTGTCGAAAATCCGACTGGCGGAGCTTTCGCTTCTTGCCGTTGAGCGTCAGCGCCAGTTCCTCTGTGTCAGCCGGGTTGACCAGCGCGGTCGCCACCAGATCGTAGGCTGGCGCCAATCCGTAGCCGATGCCGGGGGTGTGCAGGAGCGAGAAGTTCTTCAGGTGCATGTCCGCATTGCCCGTGAGAAAGGCGCAGAGCACCTGTTCGTAGAAGTTGACCCCATCGAGACCAGGGTTGGCCGAGTAACGCAAGATGGCGCGGGCGATCTGCTCGTGCGAGCCGTCGTACTTGTGCTCCGTCAGCCGCTCGGTGAGCTGGCACATGTCCTCCATGTGCAGCTTCCGCCCCTTTCGTCGGTCGATCCGCCGGGTCACGTACGCCAGCGCATCACCTTCCATCGGGATCAGACCGTGGGGCACGGTGGCGATCTTCGCCAGACGCGCCAGATGCAGGGTCAGGTCCTCCACCTCGGGCAAGCCGAGATAATGAGGCGTAGGCGGTTTCAGGATGTACACACCGCCGAGTGCGCCGACGAGGGTGAACCGCGCCGGCTGTCCCGTTCGGCCCGTCCCGGCAACGCTCAGCGACAGCTTGGGCTGCACGCCGGTGACGGTGATGTGGCTGCGGACGATCTGCTCGGCCAGAGCCGTCATCTCCGTCTGGGAGTAGGGGAAGACGGGTGGGATCGGCTGACCGAACAGGGCACGGCTACAGGCCGGATGGTAGACGAGATCGGCCGTCGGCAGCGGCTGGTAGCAGCCCAGACAGCGGGTCATAGGGTAGGGCTTTGGAAACCCACTCATTTATGGGTGGGAGGAAAAAGCCTCGGCCAGCGGCCGGGGTTGTGAGTTGATTCAGGCACTCCACTTGCCTTCCATGATGGAGAAATAACCAAGCCTGCCATGAAGCTGACCGCCCAACTTCGCCTGCTGCCCGACCCTGCTCAACGCACCCTCCTGACGGAGACGTTGAACCGGGCGAACGCGGCGTGCAACCGGTTGAGCGAGTACGCTTTCGCCAATGGCGTGTTCCAGCAGTTCAGTCTGCATCGAGCCTGCTACCATGCGACGCGGGCGGAGTTCAATCTGTCGGCTCAGGTGGTTGTGCGAGCCATCGCGAAGGTATCCGCCTCGTACAAGCTGGACCGCAAGGTTCAGCGGGTGTTTCGGCCCACGGGCGCGTTCCCGTTCGATGAGCGCATCTTGAAGTTCTACCCCGCCAAGCAAGCCGTGTCCATCTGGACCGTCGATGGGCGTCAGCGCATCCCCTTTGTCTGTGGCGAGCGGCAGCGGCAGATGTTGCAACACCAGCAGGGCGAAAGCGACCTCGTGCTTCACCGGGGCGAGTTTTACCTGCTCGCCGCCTGCGAGATCGAGGAACCTGACCTGACCCTTGTTGACGACGCACTCGGCGTGGACCTCGGTGTCGCCAACCTCGCCACCGACTCTGACGGTGAGACGTTCACGGGTGCCGGGGTTGAGCAGAATCGTCAGTGGTACGCCGGACGCCGGAAGGCGCTGCAATCGGTCGGCACTCGGAGCGCCAAGCGGCGATTGAAGCAACTCGGTAGCCGTCAGGCCCGCTTCCAGCGGGACACCAATCACATCATCAGCAAACGCCTCGTCCAGAAGGCCCAAGACACGAAGCGGGCGATTGTCCTCGAAGACCTCGGGGGTATCGGTTCGCGGACCACGGTTCAGCGAGGCCAGCGGGCGAGACGCAGCAACTGGGCATTCGCTCAACTCGGCAGCTTCATCGGCTACAAGGCCAAGTTGAGCGGTGTGCAGGTGCTCTACATCGACCCCGCCTACACGAGCCAGACGTGCTCGGCCTGCGGTTACTGCGCGAAGCAGAACCGGAAGAGCCAGAGCGTGTTCCTGTGCGTGTCGTGTGGGCATGGGGCGAATGCGGATGTCAATGCTTCGTTGAACATTCGAGCAAGGGGAGTCGTCAATCTCCCTATGGTCTGCGGGCTTTTACTGGCCTGACGGACAAGCCCACGCTCTTTAGGCGTGGGTGGTTGACGGATGTTGTCCTGGTCGGCAGAGTGAAGGGTATACGGGCCGGAGTCGA
>JBBSVG010000218.1:0-5478 GCA_038233775.1 Bacteroidota bacterium
GACCAGATGGGCGCTCGAGGCGAACCAATCGACGTCGCCCTTGAGCGAGAGGTCGCCGATCCGATTGTCGATGGTGAACGCCTCGCCGGTGAAATCGAACTCGGTCAGCGAATTAAACGTCGAGCCAGCGACGAGCAGGTTGGAGAACAGCCGGTCGGAGAACAGGTGGGTCCAGCGCCCGGCCAGGGTCCGGTTGCCCCAGTGCACCCCGATGTCGAGATCAAAGTCCTGATCGCCTCGGGAACCCAAGTGCAGCTTGTCCTGACCGAAGTAGCCGCTGAGCGAGAGCTTGTCTCGGGCCGAGACGTCGTAGTTGAACTTCGCGTTGCCGTCGTAGAAATAATAGTCGGGCAGGTTGGTGCTGAGGCCGGCCTTGCGCGCCGCTCGAAGAACCGGGTCGATGTACGTCCGGCGACCACTGAGCATGAATGACGCTTTCTCGGAGCGACCAATCGGCCCCTCGACCGTGGCCCGAGCGGCGATGAGCGAGATGCCGCCGGTGGTCACAAGCCGCTTGCGGTTGCCCTCCTTGTTGGTCACATCGAGCACCGCCGAGAGCCGCCCGCCGTACTCGGCCGGGTAGCCGCCTTTGATGAGCTGAATGTCCTTGATCGCGTCGGCGTTGAAGGTCGAGAGGAACCCGAACAGGTGCGTCGGGTTATAGACCGTGATTCCATCGAGCAGAATCAGGTTCTGATCGGGCGAGCCGCCCCGGATGTAGAGGCCGCTGGAGATCTCGCTCGACGTCGTCACGCCGGGCAGCAGCGAGAGCGTGCGGAGCAGATCGGTCTCGCCGATGGCCGGGAGCCGCTGCAAGTCGGCCGCCTGTAACCGGACAAGCGAGGTCTGCGGCGACTCACGCGCCTGCCGCTCCAGATCGGCCTCGACGACGACCTCATCGACCTGCGTCGCCCCGTCGATCAGCGCGATGTTGAGCGTCAGCGTCTTGCCCGGCTCGACCGTGACCGTCCGCCGCTCCTCGCGGTAGCCGACAAACGAGAAGCGCAACTCGACCGGCCGACCGACCGGCACGCCGTTGAGCGCGTAGTAGCCGCTCTTGTTGGCCGTCGTCCCGGTGGTCGTTCCGCTGACGAGCACCGTCGCGCCGATCAGCGGCTCGCCCGAAGCGGCGTCGGTCAGGTATCCCGCGACGAGTCCGCCGTCGATGGGAGCGCCGACTCCCGACGATGGCAGCGGGGCGGCGGGTGCAACGTGAGGCGAGATCGCAAGCGACAGCAGCAGCAGAAACGGCCAGAGCAGGCCAAACCAGCGGGTCGGTCGAAGCACGGGATGCTCGAGAACAGGAGGCGAAGATCGGGAAGAGGCGCGTGTCTACACAGCTTAAAACGATAAAGTTGCGCAGTCCATGCCAGCGTAGCGAGAGCAGTGCCGCCCGAGCCGCAATCGGTTCAAATCACCCATTGTTCACTGCCCCGAAACATTCGCCTAACACAGCAAGGGCCGGACGGCGTCCCTGCCATCCGGCCCAACACCCGTCAGATGCTGCCCGTCGGGGCGCTACCGAATGAGCGTCGCCCGCTGGGTGGCGACCCGGCCACCGGCCGTCAGCCGCACCAGATAGAGACCGCTCGGCAGGCCGCTCGCATCGAACGTCGCCCGATGCGCGCCAACCGTCTGGGTCTCATTGACCAGCGTGCGGACCCGGCGACCGAGCGCGTCGAACACGTCGAGCCTGACGTTGCTGACAGCTGACATCTGATAGCTGATCGCTGTCGTCGGATTAAACGGGTTCGGGCTGGCGCCGAGCAGGCGAAAGCCGCCGGCCGTCGGCTGCGACCGGTCGGCGACATCGGTGATGAACTCGTAGTTGACGACGAGCGTCTGCATCTGATCGGTCAGGTCGTCGGACGAGGTGCCGTAGCCGATGGCATAGACGAATCGGGTCGTGGCGCCCGGCCCGAGGGTCCGTTGGCCGGCATTGACCATGTTCATCGAGCCAATCGGGTCGGGCGCGAGCGCTAAGGTGCTGGTCGCGATCCGCAGGATGCTGTAGCGGGTCGAATCGGTTGCGATATCGTCGGCCTCGTCGGCCGAGTAATCGGTCCAGTTTCTCGCATGGAAGACGGCATCGGCCGGGATGATGGCCTTCAGGCCAACGAAGTCGGCACCGGTCGAGACGCGGGCGATCCCGTCGCTCGGGTCGTAGCTCGTCGCCTCGCCGCCGTAGTTGCCGCCGATCTGCGGAAAGGTCATCCACCCCGCGTTCACTGTCGCGTCGGTGGCACTGACGTTCTTGACGAGATACTCGACGACGGCACCGCCGACGCCGGTGAACCCGAGCACGCGGGTCGTGACCTCCATCGGTCGGGCGGTGCCACCGGTCGAGGCAGAATCGCCGAGGGTGATGCGGACCCGCTTGCGTATGACGTAATCGACCCCGGCCAGATCGCCCGGCCCGACGACGGCCGAGTCGAGCAGCGTCGCGCTCAGATAATTGACACGGGTGGAGGCCTCGCCGATAATCAGCACAGACCGGTCGGTCTGCCTCACACCGCTTAGACCACCGGCGGTGAGACGCAGCAAGCTCAGGCCATCGGTGAGCGTGATCCCAACCTTGCCGGTGTCGAACGCCCGCTCTTGGGCACGAGCCGTCGTCGTAACACCGCCCATCAGCCCAAAGAGCACCAGAACAGATAAACGCAATCGAGCCATCAGCATCCTCTCTCGGATCGTCAGCAGAACGGGACGCATTGCCCCCTGCGACAAAAGTAAGCGGGGCAGGCTCCGAGAACAACCATCCGCCGCAACCGGTCGGGGCCAAACGCAAAACGCCCGACTCCGAAGAATCGAGCGTTTCCGGTGGGCCGCCAGGGAATCGAACCCCGAACCCTCTGATTAAGAGGAAGCAATACTTATGCCTATTTACTCTTATTCCCGCTCATTTTGGCCGTTTCTTGGGAGACGAGATCGAGGTTTCAAGCACAGTTTTCAGGCGAAATCACGAGAGGCAGCAACATATTTTCCACCTTGATTCTAAAACCAACTCTTTGATATTGAGAGACGGGATACTTGACCTTGCGACCACGGGTAGAGCATCTACGAGCCGAGCCCAAAAAACGCCATCATTGAGCATTGCCTTCACCCCAAAGTAGCCCAGCGACCGCATCCCAAGACACCAAACGCCGGATTGCCCCAGAGCGCTGCATAACCTGTACACCGATTGGGCACGGCCCTGATATAACTTAGTCACGGCAAAGCGCTATCAACGCCATCACAGTCGGGCCACATAAGAAGCAGTTGGGGATGTCAAGGATTCTAACACTACTTAGCCAGAACCGCATTAGCTTGAAATATGGTCTCTTTCGATGCTTTTCTTGGGCAGAAGAATAGGACGAGCGGGCCCTGAATGGATCGGCTTGACCAAACGAAAGACAGTCTTCGATCAACGGTTGCCGTGCATTTTGGCGCGTTTCAAACTTCTGGCTAAGTAGTGCTAATGGATCGTGCAGCGGTAGAATTGCGAATACAACTTCCACTTGCCTGAATCATCTCATTTGGTGAAGTGGCTCTTGACATATGCAATCATCTTTGGGCCACTGAGTTTATAACTCGCGGGATGTATTCTCACATAGAAATCATTTTCCAAGAAGCAGGGATCGGGGGAAGGCACACAATCGACAACTACAACTAGACTTCCACCAACGTCAACGATCTTCGCGTCTATATAAGGATAGTATTCAATACCAACCCGAGTTTTGAGCAGCTCCACCCAGTAAAGCATGAATTTATCTTCGCTTTTCTGATAAAAGAAAGACAGCTCTCTTGAAATCCCTGGAATTGACCCATCATCAGAAACGCCAATCAGTAGTGTTCCGCCCTCTGTATTGAGAAACGCGACAACTGTTTTCAATGCAGAGTTTTCTATCTCCTGTTCTCTCGACTTTTCTCCTGAATGAACAAATCTCTTTATGTTTAGGCTTAATGACTGTTTAAACTCAATAGTCTTGTTTTCGCCCTCCCGAACAAGTCCGCGTACACGGTCAGCAGATGTTAATGACCCAATGACCTTTAACATGGAATCAAGTTGTCCCAATACAGTTTTTGAACTGGTTGGGTTTAAAGCTAGTTCTGCGTCTAGCGTCTTTATGGCTTCTTTAAGTTTATTTATTTTACTTAATGTATTCGCAATAGAATTCTGCTCTTGGATATCTGGAAGAGCGACGACAGCCTGTTCTATTCCTCGCTTGTTGAGATGAGGTATAAACGTCTGCGAAAACATGGAGTCAAGAATCATCCTACCTAATGCAGACCTAAAGAACCCAGCAATATATTCATTCGATACATGTTCCTTTAGAACAACCTGAATATAGTTTTGATGCTTAATTGTAGCATCATTAAGGGAATATATTACTGGCGATGTGCCGATTTTAGGTATGTAGATGGAGTTGCTACGTTCCTGAAATGAATCGCCGGTTTTTACAGCATTAATCTCAAGGGCGATTTCGCCTAGGCGATGTTCTTCAAACTCTCTGTACTGTGTCTCTAAGCGCTTAATCTGATGATTAACTTTTATTTGATGAAAACCGCAGAATGCACTTTTATCCATAAAAAACCCAGAGATCAAATCACCAGAATCCTTCATATTAAAATAATTTTGGACGACACTCCTCACCTGATCAACAGCCGTCAGCTCAGCCACGAACAGGTTTTTTGTCTCTTGTCTTGAAAAAGCCCCAATCACTGGAACCAGCGATGTATCAGGTTGAAGAATGCTTTCGGGGCACCTAAAAACCCCATTCAGATACCACCCATTCTTATTAAGCAATGCTTCAAAAACAGTGACTCCAACTTGACCAAAAGCAAGCGGTTCCAATAAAAATAATCCACTGCCAGAGTCGCCCAAAAACGATAGCGATTTAAAGACTTCTACCCAGCTTGATTGGGCGGTAATTGTGACCCCACCAGAATACACAGTCGCTTGACGTGGACCCAAGGGAAGGTCTCCGAGAATCACATCGAATTTCGCCTCCTTATTGACATCTAACAAACTCGAAACATGCGTCAATTGAGAAGCAACAACACCAGCAAAAACACCAAAGTGGGATGATTCTAAACGAAGAGCAGATTTCGCTTTCGCTTGAATCACCCATTCGGATGCGAAGGTGCTTGTGATGGTCTTGGCGGCTTCACCAGAAAGATTCTTCATCGTGTCTGAGCAGATTGATTATTCGCGCCGATTGACCCCAGAACAAAGCTCGCCACAACCTCGAAGCAGAGTTTACTGACCCGTGCGTTGTCGCCTATTGGGGTGTTTGCTGATCTCTCTCACGCAGCACCGACAAGACTCCTTCTTTTCAAGCAAGCGTATCAGCGAACCATGCCCGAGTCAGTAAGATACGTATCCGTTCAGCCAGTTACTGACCCGTGCAGTGAGTTCTGATAACCCCTTCGTCAATGTCCGCGATTCGGGACCGGAATGACAGCATTCTCACACAACGGCATCAGGGACTTCTGCCC
>JBBSVG010000219.1:0-5441 GCA_038233775.1 Bacteroidota bacterium
CCGGCGCAGCCGCCCAGCACGGCAGCGCAGAAGACGGCGTAGCGGTCGGTGTCGAACGGGCGACCGGGACCGATCAGCGGATCCCACCAACCGAGTGCGTCGCTCTCGTCTCGACCGGCGGCGTGGGCGCTTCCGGTCAGCGCGTGACAGACGAGAATCGCGTTGTCGCCCGATGCGTTGAGCGTCCCGTACCTTTGATAGGCGACCTCGACCGGCCCAAGCGTCCGGCCGGAATCGAGCACGAGCGGCGCGTCGGTGAACAGCACGGCCCGCCGCGAGATCGCCCGCAGGTCGTCGCTTGCCGCCCGTTCCGCCCCGTCGCTGTCCGTCGCCATGCCGCTCCAGTCGATCCGATCCCGATGCCCACGATCCTGACCCACGCCGTCGCCGGTCTTGCCCTCGGCCGCTCGATGGCCCGCCGCCCGCTGCCGCGCCGGACGTGGTGGCTGCTCGCCGGGTGCGCGATGCTGCCCGACCTCGACACGGTCGGGCTGTTGTTTGGCGTCCCCTACGGCAGTCTGTACGGCCATCGCGGGCTGTTCCACTCGCTCGCTTTCGCCCTCATCGTCGCCCTCGCCGTCGTCGCGACCGGCTACAGCGGGTTCGCCAAGCGCGAGCGGTGGTCGCTGGTGCTGCTGTTCTTCGTCGCCACGGCCAGCCACGGCCTGCTCGATTGCCTGACCGACGGCGGTCGCGGCGTCGCGCTGCTGGCACCGGTCGAGCTGAAACGCTACTTCTTCGGCTGGCGCCCGATCCACGTCTCACCCATCGGCCTCGCAGCTCTCAGCGCCGCCGGTTTGCGCGCCTTGCTGAGCGAGATCATCGTCGTCTGGCTCCCCGCCGCTCTGCTGACCGCTGTCACCGGTTGGCTGCGGCGGAATCAGCGAAAAAGCTGACAGCTATCAGCCGTCAGCTCACGGCAAGAAACAGCAACGGAAGCGGTCGGCGGCGGTGGCTCCGTTCATGGATTCGACAAGCTCACCACGAACGGAGATTTACGTCACCGACACGCCGCCGTTTCATCAATCCGCGATCAGCAATCTGAAATCGCCTTTCCATCGCTCATCGCTCCTCGTTCATCGCTCTCGGCAGATTCATCATTCTGCACTCATCATTCATCACTTTTCCTCCCCGCCGGGGGACAGATTCACGCTCCGTCCCCCGAACGTTCCCGTCAGCCGGCGACCGGTTCGGCGGTGCGGACGGCGGCTTTGAGCGCTTGATCGATGTCGGCGATCAGGTCGTCGATGTGCTCCAGTCCGACCGAGATCCGAATCAGGTCGGGCGAGACACCAGCCGCCGCCTGCTCGTTCTCGGCCAACTGCTGGTGCGTCGTCGAGGCCGGGTGGATGACGACCGTTTTGGCGTCGCCGACGTTGGCCAAGTGCGTGATGAGCTTCAACGCATCGACGAACGCAGCGCCCGCCTCGGCCCCACCCTCGACGCCGAAGGTGAACACCGAGCCGAAGTGGCCGGGGCGCAGGTAGCGCTTGGCCGTCTCGTGCGACGGATGCTCCGGCAACCCGGTGAAGTTGACCCAACAGACCGACTCGTGGCCCTTCAGATACTCGGCCAGTTTCAGCGCGTTCTGGTTGTGCCGCTCGACCCGCAATGAGAGCGTCTCCAGCCCCTGCAACAGCAAAAACGAGTTGAACGGCGACTGGCTCGGGCCGATGTCGCGCAGCCCCTCGACCCGCGCCCGGATGATGAACGCGATGTTGCCGAACGGCCCATTGACGCCGAACACGTCGTTGAAGTTCAGCCCGTGGTAGCCCGGCGCCGGTTCGGTGAAGAGCGGAAACTTGTCGTTCTGGCCCCAATCGAACCGACCGCTGTCCACGATCACGCCGCCGATGGAGGTGCCGTGGCCGCCGATCCACTTGGTCGCGCTGGCGACGATGATGTCGGCCCCATGCTCGAGCGGGCGGACCAGATAGCCGCCGGCGCCGAACGTGTTGTCGACGATCAGCGGAATCCCAGCCTCGTGGGCGACTTTGGCGAGCGCCTCGATGTCCGCCACGTTGCCGCGCGGATTACCGATGGACTCGACGTAGAGCGCCTTCGTGTGCTCGTCGATCAGCGCCCGGAACGCCTCCGGCTCGTCACCGTCGGCGAACTTGACCCCAATGCCCAACCGGGGCAACGTGACCTTGAACTGGTTGTAGGTGCCGCCGTAGAGGTTTGCGGTCGAGACGATGTTGTCGCCAGCTTGGGCGATGGTCGTGATCGCCACGAACTGTGCGGCTTGGCCGCTGGCCGTGGCGAGCGCCGCGACCCCGCCTTCGAGCGCGGCAACCCGCTTCTCGAACACATCGGTCGTCGGGTTCATGATCCGCGTGTAGATGTTGCCAAACGCGCGGAGGGCGAACAGATCGGCCCCGTGGGCGCTGTTCTCGAAGGCGTATGAGGTCGTCTGGTAGATCGGGACGGCCCGGCTGCGGGTCGTCGGGTCGATCTCCTGACCGGCGTGCAGTTGCAGCGTCTCGAAGCGGGGCGTGCTCGGCTGGGCGCCGTTGCCGTTGGTGCTGCTCATAAATGCTCCTGTTGGCCTCTGACCGCCCGGTTGAATCGGGTCGGTTGGTTGGGGACGAGGAGCGAGTCGGGCACAAAAAAACCCTCTCGCTCAGCCAATAGATGGAGCGAAAGGGCTTGTGGATCGGGGCACCCGCCAGCGCCGATCTGATGGGAATCGGCTGCAACGGGTCCGCTCACCAAGGAGGGGCCACTTTCTCTCATCTTCCCCCGGTCGCCGCTTGGCGCCGGAGCAGGATTTGGCACCTGACACCCGTTGTGACACGGGCCGGTTGCCGGAGCTTCTCAGGGCCTGATCCCTCAGCTCCTCTCGATAAGAGTGCGACCAATATAAGCCGCCGCCGACGGCCCTGTCAAGCCCCGCAAAATTTCCCCAACGACCGACATGATGACGACGGGGCATGACGCATTAGGACCGTTTGGCATTAGACTCCGGCGCCCAGGGCCATACCTTTCTTTTGTTCGCTCACGGCTAAATAATCAGCAAACCTGTCGGCAGCCGTTTCTCCTCCGCCCCAAACCCAAGATCTTTCGAATCTTTTATTTATCGTTTTAAACAATAAATAAAAGATCTATAAATTATCAAATAAGTAAAAACAAATCACTATGATAGATCCGTTGTCCATACAAGCGCAGCGTTTGTATGTGTACTGCCCCTGGAGATTCGTATGAACACACCCGGCGACCGGTTGTATCAGCTTCGGCTGCGGCTCGGGCTGACCCAGGAACAGTTGGCCAACAAGGCCGGACTGACCCAATCCTACATCGGCCGGATCGAGCGCGGCGAGCGGCAACCCACCGTTCAGGTCTGGGCCCGACTGGCCCGACTCGTCGGTGTCTCGGTCACGGCGCTGATCTGGCCGGGCGAAGACGCGGCTTCCCAACCCGATGAGCCTGTCTCGAGCGACGACGCGCCCGACGGCGGAACCGACGGCGCACAGGGCATGGCCGACGCGGGCCGGAGAGTCGTCGAGCTCGAGGACCATACGTGGCTGCTGACCTATCGCGGACAGGTGTTCGACCACAACCTGCTCATCAAGCTGATCAAGCTGCTCCGGCTCGTGCTCGACGGTGACGCGATCCCGCCCAAGGACAACCTCTCGCCGGGCGCGGTGGCCTGGCAGAGCCACACCAACCAACTCGTCGCCTCCGAGGAAGCGCTGAAGGAGTCGCTCCGCCGACAGGCGCAAGCGCAAGCCGTCCGGGCGGAGGAAGAGCGCAAGTCGTGGCAGAAAGAGGCTGATCAGCGGGAAGGGCCGCAACGCGACGACGCCCAGTGCCGGGCCGAGGAGGCCGAGGCCAACGAGGCGGCGTGGAAAGCGCAGGCGGAAGGCATCGAGCGATTGAAGACCATCGAGACGCAGATCCATCTGGCCCGAGCGCTCTCCCCCGACGGCATCGCTTCCAACAGCGCGGCCGCAGATGGTGCAGCCTCGGCCGAGCATCGGTCGAATGGACATTGACCCTTTCACCCCACACAGAGCACCAGCGTCATGAGAATCCACTCGGTCGAGGGATTGTTCGAGTTCGAGCTGCGCGACACGTATTACACCGAGATCAGGATGGTCACCGTGCTCCATCAGTTGGCCCGTGAGGCCCACGACGAGCGCGTCCGCGTGCTCTTCGCCGAGCACCGCGACGAGACGGTCGAGCAGATTCGCCGGATCGAGGAGGTGTTCGTCGCGACCGAGGGAACCGTCGACGCCGAGCCGTCACCGGCCATCGACGGGATCGTGCAGGAAAAAACCGTCTTCGAGCAGCACGACAGCTCGCCGGAGATGGTCGATCAGTTCGACCTGATGAACGCCACCAAGTTCGAGATGCTCGAGATCGCCTGCTACGAGGCGCTCATCGACATGGCCGAGCGGACGGGCAAGACCGCCGCGCTGCCGCTTTTGCGGGAGAACCTGGCCGAGGAACAGCGGATGCTCGAGCGGGTCCGCCGACTCGCCCACGAGCTTGAACCGCAGCTCTGGACCCGGACCGATCAGCGGCGGCAGAAGCTCTCGCCAAGCTGACCTGTCCCCGTCCGGCACGCCCCTCGCGGAGCCCTGACCCGACGCCGCCCGGCGTCTGACAGGTTGCCCCAACCGCCCCGCGAGAGCCGCCACGATGTCCGCTGCCCATCCCGATCCCGACGACGCGCTCGCTGGCTGGCTCGACGGCCTGACCGCAGAGCGCTATCGCCACCGGTTGCCGCCCGGCATCCGCGACCAAGCCGAGCATCTGGCCGACCGCACACTTGGGCTGCTGTTCCCCGCCTTCGACACCGCCCCCGCCGACCGACTGACCGAGCAACTCGACGAGCTGCGGGCGCTGCTCTGCGCCGTCCTGCGCGCCTTGTTACCGAACAACGAGCCGACCGAGCGCTGCGCCGCCTATCTGTCGCAACTGCCCGCGATCCACCGGGCGCTGCAACTCGACGCCCGCGCCATCCACGACGGCGACCCGGCCGCCGAGAGCACCGACGAGGTCATCCTCGCCTACCCCGGTTTTCTCGCCATCGCGCTCCACCGGCTGGCGCACCCGTTCTACACGCTGAACGTGCCGCTGCTGCCGCGACTGATCGGCGAACTGGCCCACCGGCGAACCGGAATCGACATCCACCCCGGCGCCACCATCGGCCCGTCGTTCTCCATCGACCACGGCACCGGCATCGTCATCGGCGAGACGACGGTCATCGGCGCCCGCGTGCGGCTGTTTCAGGGCGTGACGCTCGGCGCGCTCTGCGTTGCCAAAGGGTTGGCCCGAACGAAACGCCACCCGACCGTCGAGGACGATGTCGTCATCTACGCCAACGCGACCATTCTGGGCGGCGAGACGGTCGTCGGGCGCGGCTCGGTCTTCGGCGGCAACGTCTGGCTGACCCGCTCGGTCGAGCCGGAAACCGTCGTGACGCGCACCTCGCG
>JBBSVG010000220.1:0-5430 GCA_038233775.1 Bacteroidota bacterium
CCTGAACTTCAGCCCTCAATCGGGCGGCATCTGTGAGCGTGACGGGCATGGCGTCGGTCATCAAAACAGGGTCGGGGGTGACTGCTGGGCGGGCGCCTCGGAATCGAACCGAGCGTCAAGCTGGCCTCGCCTGACGGTTCCACAATCGCGTCCGCGTGTCGGGGCGGGATCGCTCCCGCCGCCGGGTGCTGCTGTTACTTCGGGCGGTACTCGACGCTCGGCGTGGCGTGGCGCAGGACGACGACGATGCCCATGCGGTCCAGCATTTCGTTCGACAGCGTGTGGGCGCGATAGTCTCGCAGGATGGTCGTTTTCGAGATCGTCCGCTTGGTCACGATGTAGCGCGCGCGTTGAGATGGCGAGCGCAGCACCTGCTCGATGCGCTCGGCGATTTCTTCGTCGGTCGGGTCGTGCATCGTCTGCACCTCGCTCGTATCGCCGTCCTCGCCAGGAACCGGCAGGAACTCGACAGACTGCGACGACCGGCCGGGCTTGGCGACGGCAACCCCATAGATCAAGTCGCGGGTATGATCGGGCAGGTCCAGCAGCTCGTCGGCGTGCTCGGCCAGGAACTGCGCGATCATCAGCCCGCAGCGGTTGACGATGGCAGCGGATTCCGACCACTGGCCTGAGAACTCGGCGCTCATCTGGGCCAGCGCGATGTCGGCTTCCTGCCGGGCCTTCACCAGCGGCCCGCGCGTCTCGTGGTGGATGCGGGCGACCTCGATCAGATCGTCCCAGGTGGTGATCGTCTGCGGCATCAGGTCGCCACTCGGCAGCAGCGTCGGGACCGGCGCCGTCTCGGGGACGATGGTCAGCGGGGCGTAGACTTCGGGTTTCATGGCGGTTGGGGCTGGGGTTTACAGGGTGCCGCTCTCGGCGACGCGAAGCTGACGCTTGTACTCTTTGGCCCCGTCACGCGCCCAGAGCAGGGCGGTGCCGACAGCCTCGACGCGCGCGGCAGCTTGGCCGGCGATGCTATAGATGATGTTGCCCGATTCGCGGGTCGGGCTGTCCTCCGGCGCGGCGGTGGCGATGGCGATACACTCGCTGATCGCGTCGAAATCCAGCCCGTGCAGGATGCGGCGCATCGTCGTGATGGCCGCGTGCGCGTCGTAGAGAATCGCCAGGGCACGCTTGGCGGCGGGGTCGTTGTAGGCGGCGAGACGCTTCTCGACATCGCGTAGGTGCTGGGCGCTGATCTCGGTCAGCACGTCTTCGCCGGTCGGGAGCGGCTGCGGCTCGACGGGCAGCGTGGGTTGAGCTGGACCGGCCTTGAGCGCGTCGCGGTCGAACCCGCTCGGCTGCCGCCGCTTCATCGTCTCGGCCAGCGCCCGGAACCGCTTGTCCATCCCGCCGCCGAGCTTCGCCAGCAGCTCGGGGAACAGCTCGCTCTGCCGTTCGATCAGGTCGTCCAACTTGATCTGGTCGTAGGCGTCAGCCGCCCCATCCGGCAGCCCGGCCAGCTCGCGCGAGCCGATGAACCGGT
Organism: Bacteroidota bacterium; assembly: GCA_038233775.1. Taxonomy (GTDB): domain Bacteria; phylum Bacteroidota; class JBBSVG01; order JBBSVG01; family JBBSVG01; genus JBBSVG01. Next base: position 1,490 of record JBBSVG010000220.1, read on the forward strand.
GCGAACTGGCATCGAAGTGCGCCGCGCCGTCCTCGACCAGCGCTTTCAGCGCGTCGGCGAACCGGGCCAGCTTGGCGACCTGCCGCATGGGCAGTTGCGTGAGCTGGTCGAGCCGAGCGAGAATCTCGGCCGGGGCAGCCGCCGCGCCGTCGGGGCCGCCCATGTACGGCGCCAGCGCGGCGCCGATCCGGCGGTAGTTGAAAAGCTGCGTTCGCCCAAGCTCGGCGTGGGTGGCGAAGGCGTCGAGCGTGCGGCACTCGGGCCACGCCTCGGTCGCCACCTCGTAGAGCTTGTGCTCACAGATCAGGTGCAGCGCGACGGCGGTCATCAGGTAGCCCTGCGCCTGACGGCGGTGGCCCTCGTGGTACATCTGTGCGGCTTCATCGGCCTGCCGGACACGCTGCCCGACGGCTGGCCCCACGGCCGTCACGGCATCGACGCGCTCGACGGCGGTCGGCAGCAGGTCGGCATCGACGCGCTCGGATGGCGCGAACCGGTCGGCGATCCGGCTCAGGGCGCCGAGATTGACCGTCTGCCCGCCGCCATCGGCGGGCGTAATCAGCGCAGCGGCGTCTTCCGCCAGCGTCGGCACCGTGGCGCCGGGTGCGCGACGGAGCGCGTCGGGATTGAAACTGCCCATTGGGCGGGGACCGGATTGATGATCGGGCATGGCGTCAGGGGTTGAGGTGAACGGGTTATCGCCAGCGCATCGACGGGTCGATGTCGTAGATCGGATCGCGCTCGAAATCGACGACAATCACCGGGTCGGCATCCATGATCGTCGCTTCCGCCTCGAGCGCGGCGGCGACGCGGGGCGTCACGGCCAAGCGGCGCGGCGACCAGCCGACGATGCCGGTCAGGCAGTCCCACGCGGCGTGGCTGAAAGCCAGCGGATCGCCCGGCTGCCCGTCGGCGGCAGCGGCTCCGGCGATGTAGCAGCCGAGCGATTGCTTCCATGTGATTTCGCCGAGCTTGACCAACAGATCGAGGTCGGCATCGGTCAGCGTGTCGCGTCGCATAGCTGTTCGGGGACGGGGTTGGGGATGGGGTTGATGGTGACGACGGTCGTCGTCTGGGAGATGAAGCCGACTTCGCCCAGATAGACGACCGTACTGGAGCCGGGCGTCAGGATCAGGCAGCCGACCGATACGATGTCGGCGGGGAACGTGCGGCCGCGCTCGAACTGCTGGTCGTCGGGGTCAGTCAGGTCGATAAGGAACGGCGGCTCGCCGTAGCCGTCCGGCGCCGCATTCGGGCGACGGATGCGGATCAAGCTCGGGCCGTCCGGCGTCAGATCGACCGGCACGGCGCGGTCGCGTCTGGCGACGAGCACGTCTTCGGGGGTGCGTGGCATGGCAGAGTGGGGGCTTTGGTTGTTAGCGGCGTCGTTAGCGGCCTGACGCTTGGCCTTGTAGAGCTGATTGAGACGGCAGTCTGTCGGCACTTCGGCGAGCTTCACCCACGCCCCGCCGCGCTTCTCCGGGCGGCTCGCGTAGCCGAGCGTGGCGAGCATCGTCAGGTACGGCTTTGCCCAGCGCTCGCGTAGCCCGGCGCGGTCCAGTTCGATGGGACCGAGCGGCAGGGTGCCGTAGAGGACCAGAAACCGTTCTTCCTGACGCATGGGGTCTGCAAGTCTTTAATCTGCGTTCCGATGTAACACGCGTGTTACATCACGCGGCTTGACGCTGCTGGTCGAGATAGGCGCGCACTTCATCCAGCAGCGGCTCGGAACGCGACAACCCGTTCAGCACCCGACTGACCCACGACCGGTCGCGCCCGAGCGCCTGGGCAACTGCCGTCACAGTGACCCCTTCATCGAGCAGGCGCTGCCGGAGCGCTGCCGCAGCGGCGTCGTTTTCCTCCTGACGCTCTTTCATGCGCTGCCAATAGGGCTTCATCATGGGGATTGAGCTTGACACTAATGCAAATGCGTTTATCTTGCGACTACTCACACCAAATACACGACGAAGGTAACTGCATTCGCATTGATTGTCAAGGGGTTTCAAATGCAAACGCATTCATCGAGCATATGAAGACCGTTCCCGACCGATTACGCGAGGTGTGTGAGCAGTTCGCGCAAGGCAATCAGACCGCGTTTGCCCGCCGTCTGGGTCGCCCGCAGCCGAGCGTCAACCAGATCCTGAGCGGTCGATCCGAAAAGGTCGATGCGAGCCTATTGGCCGACGTGTCCCGCGAGTTCGGCGTGGACGCGGGCTGGCTCGTGACCGGTGAAGGCGAGATGGTGCGGGCGCCGCAGGCCGTGTTCGCGGGCGGCGTGGGTGACGGCGGCGCGGTGTACCTGACGATGCCGCTGGCGACCCGCGTCGAGCGAGCGTTGGGGCGGCTGCCGGAGGCCACACGCGGCGGGCAGCAGGTGGCCGTGCCGATCATTCGCGGCGTGCCGGTCGTCGGTGGACCGCCGCCGGTTTACTACCCGGAGGTGATTGACGACGGCGAGGTGCCGGAGCTGGTAACGGCGCCGTGGGTGCTGGCGCGCGACCGGCCGTTCGCGGTCGAGGTGATGGGCGATTCGATGTCGCCCCTATTTGACGAGGGCGACGTGGTGGTGGCGAGCCTAAACAGCACGGCGCCGCGAGGCAAACCCGCGATCATTGAGTTTGACGAGGGACCGGGCACGCTGTCCTGGCGCCTGAAAAGTGCGATTGACCTGGGCGATGGGCGCGGGCTGCTCGTCAGTCAGAATGCCGCCTATCCGCCCGAGTTTGTCCAGCTTGAACAAATCCGCGCCTGTTACCCGATTCTGGGCATCCTGCGGCGCACACCCAAACTGAGCTGATGGGAGCCATGAAAAGACTGCTGACGTGCCTGTTGGTGCTGGCGATGGGATTGCCGTCGCTGGCCGGTTGCTCACATATCCAGTCCGCCGAGCACGCCCGGCACGACGCCAGTCGAACGCAAAGACAGCGCGAGCAGGCGGCGAAAGAAATGGCAGAGGCACGACGCGACGTGATCGTCGTCTCGCCAAGCGATACCACCGACGCAGCGTTGCGGCTTAGAGCCGTCGCGGCTGCGGAGCGTCAGGCGAAAGCAAGCGAGCGGTCGGCAACGGCGCTGACCGTGCTGGCGTCGGTGTCGGTGGCGAGCGTGATCGGTGGGATCGTTGCGGCAATCATCTTGGGCAACTAAAAGAGGTCACAAATGGCAGCCTGCACCGTCTGTGGAAAACCCGCCGGCTTTATGATGTCCGCCTGTGATTCGTGTCTCGCCAAACAAAGCGCAGCCGACACGGGCGGTTCGGTGACGGTCGCTGGGCCGGTAGCGACGGCCGCTCCCGGCAGCGATATGGCAACGGTCGTCGGCGCGATCTGCATCCTCGGCGGTATCGTGATCGGCTGTCTGAACATCCTGGGCGCAATCACCAGCGGCAACATGGCTGCGGCGCTCGCCGTCGGCTTGGCGACGATCCTGGCCGGGTTCTTCTGCGGCGCGGTGCTGCTGACGCTCTCCCGAATCGCTCAAGCACTCGAGCACCGTCCCGACTGAACGCGATTCCGCCGCCTGAAAACAGAAGCGCCCCGGCTCGTCACCGGGGCGCTTTTTTGTACACCGTCACCGGGCGGTCAGCAGAGATAGACGGCGCCGATAATCTTCGTTGTCGCCTTGCTGGCCTCCCACATATGCGCCGTCGCCCAGAATGGGTCGGCGTGCAAGGTGCCGCCGTTGGCGTTCTTCAAGCGCGGCGCGGTGAACGTGACATTGCCCGCCGTGGTCACAATGCGTTTGATCGAGCCGAACGCAGCGAGCAAGTCCTTATGATCGGCCAAGCGGAGCGTCCCCGCCTGAAGGGCGATCTTGATGGATGGAACGACGCTCTGTTTGAGCTGCATCGTCTGTGTGATCTCTCCAACACGGTGCTTGCCCCATTTCTTTCGGGCATCTTCGGCGAGCTGCATCCCGATCCCGTTCTGCTCGATGTGCAG